>JAAVYV010000075.1 GCA_022791325.1 Clostridia bacterium | reverse complement strand
ATAGAGATGTAAACTATATTATCTACATACCTGAAAATTATAGGCAAACTGTATTAAATGGTGAAAAACCAGAAATACAAATAAAAAGCACAGGGGACTACCAATCAAGTTATGCAGAAATGTTACTTTCAAGATATATAAGAATACAAAATATATATTCAAATCAAATAAGCGATGAAGCGGAGCTAATTGAAAAAATAAATAATAGTTTAGAAAGTGAAGCACAAATAGAAGTTACATCAAAGCTAGATACAAATAGCTTATCAAAAGCAAGTTTTTATTATAATTTTGCAAGTTACAGCATTCTAGCAGGTGCCATATATGTAATATGCTTAATATTATCAAGCTTCAATGAAAAAAGCATACGAAAAAGAACAATTATAAGTAGTATGAATTATAAAAAGCATAATAGAATACTATTACTTTCAAATGGTCTATTTGCAACAATGTTATGGTTATTTTATGTGTTAATAAGTTTTGCAATAGTAGGAAAAGCAATGTTTAGCATAGCACGGACTAATATATATAGTAAATTCATTTATATTTACAATGTGTGCTTTAACAATAGCATTTTTAATAGCAACAATAATAAACAACAAAAACGCAATAAATGGAATAGTAAATGTAATAGCACTAGGTTCAAGTTTCCTATGTGGAGCATTTGTACCAGTAGAATGGCTACCAAAAAGTGTTCTAACAATAGCACACATAATACCAACATATTGGTACATTCAAACTAACGAACTAATGAAAACAATAGAAGTATTCAACATAGAAACTCTAACGCCAGTATTTATTAATATGGGTGTAATTGTTCTATTTAGTATGTTATTTATTATTATTACAAATATTTTTTCAAAGAAGAAAAGGAGAGTAGGGTAAAGAAGCGATTTTTTGACAATACCTCAAAAAAATGGTATAATATAGACATAATACGGTTGGAAGATTATTGTAAAATTTACAACATCTTATACACAGAAAGGTAGGTAGCATCATGAAAAACAGAGAAATTGGTCATATTATAGCAAAAGGAGGTAATGTAGAAGACATACGGAAAGTAATTCCTAAATTTCCATCTAATCCAACAAAAGACACTTTTGTTAAATTGGGTTATGCAGAATCTACTGCTAAGCGGTACATTTCTTTATTAAATCAGAACAACTCTAACAAAGCAACTGAAAAAACACAGAGTTGTGTTGAAGTACAGACAGATGAACCTATAAATTTGGTTCAAAATGCTAGTTATAATAATATATTAGTTGATACATGTGCTTTAACATCTGCTCGAGGCAGAGATATAATAGAGAGTGCTAAACAGGTAACATTTATATTTGCAACACTAGAGGAGATGGACAAAAAGAAAAAGAATGGAACAAAGAGCTTAAAAGAAAATATAAAAAAATATACTTCTAAAATATTGAGTTCTCCTGACAAATATATGTTATCAAGGTTCAGAGGATATTCCGACGATAAATATGTTGATAATATATTGTTGCAATATATGCAAATACTTCCTAAGCAAATTAGACCAACATTGCTAACAGCAGATGAAAACTTAGCAACTAAAGCGTTAGCTCTTGAACTTGATTATATTTTTGTAGAGCAAAATGAAAATGCAAAACCTAATAAAAAACTTGGCCATGGTATTTTTATATCTAAAAGAAATGATGAACTTTACATTTTTAATAAGGGAACTTTTAAATTTGAAATTCATCGTGATGGAAATATAATACCATGTGCAACTAAAGTAGAAATTAAGGTTCAACATGGAGATGTTCTACATGTATATGAAAAAAAGAATTCTAATACCATAGAGCACATCATAAGTATATGATTAAATTTCTATAACAAATCATTTCTACCAAACGGAAAACTAATAATTATAGTTTTCCGTTTTTCTCTTTTTATAGAAAATTAATTAAAATAAGTTATACAAGTATTGAAATTTATAAATCTTTGATATATATTATACTATGTTCAAGAATGAAAAGGAGAAATACAAAATGTTTTTATCAATTATATTAATAATAGTTGGATTTATTTTGCTTATAGTAGGAGCAGATATGTTAGTAGATGGGGCAAGTGGAGTAGCTAAAAAGTTTCATATACCAGAAATAATAATAGGGCTTACAATTGTTTCTATTGGAACTTCTATGCCAGAGTTATTTGTAAGTATAACTTCTGCAATAGATGGTTATTCAGATATGGCAATAGGGAATGTTGTTGGAAGTAACTTGTGTAATTTATTGTTAATTTTAGGATTAGCAAGTATATTAAGACCTGTGAAATTTCAAAAAGAAACAATAAAATATGAAATACCAATGTGCCTAATATTTACAATAATACTTATGATATTTGCAAACACAGGAAGTACAATATCAAAAGTAGAAGCAATTTGTTTATTAATATTATTTGGTTTGTTTATTGTGTATACAATAATTATAGCCAAAAAACAAAGTATGAATAATGCATTAGTTGAATTAGAAAAAGAGGACAAAAAGCAAAATAATATATTAAAAAATATAATATTCATAATATTAGGAATTATAGGCTTAAAAATAGGAGGAGACTTAGCAGTAAATAATGCTGTAAATGTTGCAAAAATTGTAGGACTAAGCGAAAAAATAATAAGTTTAACAATACTTGCAATAGGGACAAGCCTTCCAGAACTTGTAACAAGTGTAGTGGCTGCATTAAAAGGAGACAGTGACATAGCAATAGGCAATATAATAGGTTCAAATATATTTAATATATTACTAATACTAGGAGTTTCAGCAATAATAAAACCTATTACATATAATATGACATATAATTTTGATTTAATGCTTTTAGTCGTTTCAACAATAATACTAGCAATCTTCCCATATATACCACCTAAAAAGGAAATGAGTAGATTAAATGGAGTATTATATTGCTTAATGTATGCTTCATATATAGGAATGCTATTTATAAAATAATTAAATATTCATATCAAAATAAGATGCTGAGTAACAGCATCTTATTTTGAAGAAATTCTCTTAAATTAATTTTTCTAATTTTTTACCACAAATCATTTATATCAGGTTTTCTTTGCATAAAACGACATAAAAATTGAATTTAAAGTTGCTTAAAATAAATTTAGGTATTATAATTAAATCAGAAAAAAATAGGAATGAATTAATTTAAACTAAATATTAAAGTTTCCTTACAAAAAACTTACAAAATATTAACTTTTCTGTAAAGAGATTTTAATATTTATGATATATAATTATATTGGACAAGTATTATATGAAAGGATAAAATTAAATGGAAGAACAAAATGGAAAAAGAAGAATAAGGTTTAATAAAAGGATAATAAGAAGGAATATATTAATAATGGCTACAGTCATATTAGTAGTTTTTGTAATTATAAAATTCATTATTCCTAAAAAGGAAACTACGAGTAATACAAATACAGTTGAAGTAGCAAAAGTTTCAAAAACAAATATAGAAGAGAATAATAATATTATTGCAAAAGAGCAATTAGATTGGAAACTTACCCTTGTGAATCAGGCCAATAAATTACCAGAAAATTATGAAATGAAATTATCAAGTATTGATCAATATAGAAAATTTGATAGTAGAGCAATACAATATTTACAAGATATGATAGAAGACATGAGAGAAGATGGAGTGCGTAATATATGGGTGCAATCATCATATAGAAGTGTAGAAGAACAAGAAGTAGTATATAATAATAAAGTTAAATACTATAAAGAACAAGGCAAAACACAGAAAGAAGCAGAAAGACTTACAGAAGAAACAATTAATAAACCAGGACATAGCGAACATAGTTTAGGCTTAGCAGTAGACTTTAACTATGTCAATGGTGAATTTGAAGAAACTAAAGCATTCAAGTGGTTAAAAGAGAATGGAGAAGACTATGGCTTTATTTTAAGATATCCAAAAGAAAAAGAAAATATTACAAAGGTAACCTATGAACCATGGCATTGGAGATATGTAGGAAAAGAAAATGCTAAAAAGATAAATGAATTAGGAATGTGTTTAGAAGAATATGTAGAAGAGATAAAATAAAAAAGGAAATGAGAAAGCATGAAATTAAAAAATAAATACCTAATAGAGCAATTAAATCAAGAAATTTCAATACATAATGCAATAGAGCAAGAACAAATACCATTAATAGACTTAAAAAATCCTGAAATTAGAGAAGAAGAGTTATTAAAGTTTAATAGTTTATATATTGAAATCGATGATAATGTTCCTTTAGAAAGTATAGATGACTATCTTACTGAATTGTCTAAAATACTTAAAGTTGTTAATATAGAACAATGTGGAATTGATTTAAAATATGACAAACCAATAAAATTAAATACCGACTTTATTCAATCAATTAATAAGAATGTTAAATTCCTAACAATAAGTGGTGTTAATTTATCTAATTTTGAAAGTAAGGAATTTAATCAATTTGAAAATTTAGAAGTACTAGAATTGGATAGAGCAAATATAAAAGATGTTAACTTTATTAAAAATATAGATAAAAGAATAAAGATAGATTTAGGCAAAAACCCTATAAGTCAAGTTATTTCTAAAGAATTAATTACAGAAATAGAAAGTAGAAATAGTAATGGCCAATTACGAATAGCGTTGAATGATTGCCCAATATATATTCCTATAGTAATGGCGACACTTAGTAAAAATGTTAAGTTGTATAATTGTGATATAAATAAAGAAAATATTGGCCAATATGTTAAAATTTTTAATAAATATAATTGCCAAGTAAATGTAACAATAGAACAATTAGAATTATTAGAGCAAATATCTGATAGAGTAACATTTCCAATTGGAGTAATTGCAATGACTTCAAAAGAAATAACAAATGATTTTTTAAAGCAGCGCCCAAATATACAACAAATTCAAATTAAATATAGTGAAGAGGAAAAAGCAGGGTATGCAAAAGAGCCATATACAAGAGAAGAGTTTGAAAAAATAAGAGAAGAAATTAACCGAATTAAAAGTGAAATAGTAATTCCAGATGAATTTGATGAAAATAGAGAAAAAAAGATTTTTATGCAAGTATATAGACTATTAGGAAATAAAATTAGCTATAACTTTTTTGCTATTGCAGAAGAAAATGAAGATGATGAAGAATTACAAAAAGTATGCAGGAATTTATATGGAGGACTAGTAGATAACGAAACAGTTTGTGCAGGATATGCAATTATACTAAAAGCTATATTAGAAGAATTTGATATAGAATGTAAATATATCCCAAGAGACGCCGATAAAAATCACGAAGATTATACAGAAGAAATGGATGATAAAGGCCATTCATGGAACCTTGTTAAATTAGATGGGAAAGAATATTATTGTGACTTAACATGGGATGCAGATGATATAAAAATGGAAAGATATCCACTTAAATATTGCCTAACTGATTCTGAAACATTTGGTCATGAAATATATAACTGTCCAATAATAGAAAATAGTTTATGTTATGCAGAACAATTAAGACTAATGGGCTTTGATGAACAAGAAATTTATGATATATTCTGTAATATGATGAATGAAGAATATGATGAATATATTAATGAAGATGAAAATGAGGAATATACAAAAGAAGAATTAGAATATAACAAAGAATATTTAGAAAGATTATTAAGCAGTTTTGTTTCTAGCACGTCTTCAGATATTAAAAATTCCGATTTTTATGAAATAGATAGAGCTTTTGAAGAGAAGGAGAACAATTTAGAGTATGATAAATAAAATAAGTTCAAAAACATGTAGTGAAATTTATTATATATTAACTGAATTAAAACAATTTAATAAACTACCACAAGAAAAGCAAAAATATATTGTAAAAAATAAGGATAATAACTATAAATTTAAGTTTAATAAAAATATTCCATTACAGTTTCAAGTAAAAAGTAAAGAAACTAGAATTGTATTATCCTATATATATTTAAAGTATATTAATAAGGATGAAAACTTAAAAGAGTTTGCTTTAAATAACTATAAAAGTAACGAACAGCGTTATCAAGAAGAACTACATAAAAAATATAATTATGATAATCTTTTTAAAAATAGAAAAATGAATAAGTTATATAAAGAAAAAAATGATACTAATGAAGAATCTTTAATTGAAATAAAAGATAATATTATTGATAAAATTATAAAGAAAATTAGAAATATTTTTAAGAAATGATTAATATGAAAAAAGTAGAAAAACAAATTTTATACTCCTTAAACATATGCAGGTTTTAAAGATATAAAATAAAAAAGAAAGGAGGAGTATGTTAGATTTTTTAACTAACATACGAAGAAAAAATGGCAACTACAAATGAATATATAGAATATGTATGTGAACAAATAAATGGTATTGGTGACATTAGGTATAAGAAAATGTTTGGAGAATTTATGGTATATGTTAATGATAAGCCAATTATTATAGTTTGTGATAACAATGCATTTGTTAAAAAATTAGAATGTATAGAAGAAATGATGAAAGATTCAAAACTAGGATACCCATATAAAGGAGCAAAAGAACATTATATATTAGATATTGATAATTCGGAATTTTGCAAGAATGTTGTAAGCAAAATAGAGGAAGTTACACCTATGCCAAAACCTAAGAAAAAGAAGCAATAGAGAAAAATTATTGATATTTTTAGAAAATAATATGCAAAAAAACAAGATAAGTTTAAATCAGCATTTTTGTTAATTTAAACTTAAAGAGTCAATGCAAAATAGTATTGACTCTTTTCATTTGAATGAAAATTACAGTATTTTTTATAAGAATATATATCATAATTATAATATAAATAATTAAAGGAGGAGTGCAAATATGTGTACAGCAGTAACATATAAAACAAAAGACTTTTATTTTGGACGAACACTAGACTATGAATTTTCTTATGGAGATGATGTAACAATAACTCCGAGAAATTATCCATTTCATTTTATAGAAGAAGGAAATATAGATACTCATTATGCCATAATTGGTATGGCTCATGTAACAGAAAATTACCCATTATATTATGATGGAGTAAATGAAAAAGGATTAGCAATGGCAGGTCTAAATTTTGTAGGTAATAGCTACTACAATAAAAAGATAGAAGGAAAAAATAATATAAACCAATTTGAATTCATACCATGGATTTTAAGTAAATGTGCCACAGTAAAAGAAGCACGAAAACTAATTGAAAAAATGAATTTATTAGATAGACAATTTAATGAAAATTTACCAGTAGCCCAGCTTCACTATATTATATCAGATAGCACAGAAACAATAACAGTAGAACCTTTAAAAGAAGGTATAAAAATATATGAAAACCCAGTAGGAGTATTAACCAATAATCCACCCTTTGATATGCAAATGTTTAACCTAAATAACTATATGAGTTTATCAACAAAAGAGCCACAAAATACATTTTCAAAAGGCATAAATTTAAAAACATATAGCCGCGGAATGGGAGCAATAGGCCTCCCAGGAGACTTGTCATCACAATCAAGATTTGTACGCGCAGCATTTGTAAAATTAAACTCAATTTCTTTAGAAGGAGAAAAAGAAAGTGTTAGCCAATTCTTTCACATATTAAATTCAGTAGACCAACAAAGAGGTTGCTGCAATTTAGGAGATGGCAAATATGAAATAACAATATATACATCATGTTGCAATACAAATAAAGGAATATATTATTATACAACTTATGATAATCATCAAATTACAGCGATAGATATGAATAAGGAAAATTTAGACAGCAGTGAACTTATAAAATACCCTACAATAAAAGAAGAGCAAATAATGTTACAAAATTAGATGAGTATACACATGTACAAAATCCAACTTTACATTTAACATAAGATGTGCTATAATTTAATTATAATAAACATTAGGAGGATTATGTCATGTCAAAAATAATAACAACTGAACTTAAAGTAGATTCAATTCCACTTGAAAAAATACTTGAGGAAATTAAAAAAGGAGAGTATTCGAGTGAAATAATGATAAGACCACTTTCAAATGTTGTTTGCTTTGAAAAGACAGAAGATCTTGTAAGATTTGCTAAGTTTGTACACTCGTACGAAGAATAATCAGTAAGGCTCCAATTGGAGCCTATATTTTATTTGAAAATACTATGATAATGTTTAATTTTTTCTAATCTTACAGAAATGAAAGACTTGTGTAAGAAAAACACAAATAATAATATAAAAAAATGCAATAATAAAATTGACAAATGTAGAAAATCATGGTAATATAGTATACATAAGATAAAACTAAAGGAGTAGGATTATGAATATTATAGTAAAACAAAATTATATGACAAATAATATCCCTACACCACCAGTTCCAAAAATGAATTGGTGTTCTTTAGTGTTTGATAAACGACCGTAAAATTGTATTTATAGATGTTATAAATTAAACACAGGGAGCATAAAAGGCTTTGTGTGTTTTCTTTTTGTATAAAAATATAATTTATGGGAGTGATGTAAAATGAAATATGTTATAAAAATTGGTACATCTTCGCTTTTTAATGAAGATGGTACTGCAAAGGAAAATGTCCTAAAAGACTTACTAGAAACTGTAAGGAAAATTTTTGATGAAGGACACGATGTGGTTATAGTTATTAGTGGAGCAGTGGCTTGTGGTAAAGCTATTTTAAAACAAATAGTAGAAAAATTAGAAAAAGAAGGAAAAACAGAGAATAATACTTTGTATATAGAATATAAGAAAATGCAAGAGAAAATAGATTTTTCAAGAAAATTAAGAGAAAAAGTAGATGAATTTGAGAAAACAGGGAATACAGTCAATAATTTATTGTATATTAAATGTAAAGAATTATTAGAAAAGGCAAATTTAACAACAGCAGAAAAATCTATAATAGCAGGGGTAGGACAAACTGAAATGATGAGAATTATACAAAATGAGGCTTTTGCTTATGGAATACTTACAGAACAAATGCTACTTTCTGGAAGAACAGACTTAAAAAGAAGTATAGCTGTAAAAAATATAAAAAAATGTTTTGAAAAAAGAATTTTAGCAGTAATAAATGCAAATGACACAGTTTATGAAGAAGAGCTAGCTGATGAAGGAAATGAAAGATTTAGTGACAATGATACTTTAGCGGCAGATTTGGCAAGAGCAATAAAAGCAGATAGGTTATTTCTAATAACCAACGTAGAAGGATATTTAGATAGTAATAACGAAGTTGTAAGAGAAATAACAGTAGATAAAGGCAGTGATTATCTTAGAAGAACAAAATTAACAAAGTCAGTAGTAGGAAGTGGAGGAATGTATTCAAAATTAGGAAATGCACTTACTTTTGCAAAAACTGGTGGTATTACTTTTATAATATCAGCAAAAAATATATCTCATATTCTTGAAATTGGTGAATTAAAAAGGAATGTAGGAACTAGAGTATGTAAGAATTTAACATTAAGAGAAAGAGTAAAATCAATTGTGAAAAATAACATAGAAAATGGAGGGATACTAAATAATGGAAGTTCAAATAGACAAGCAACTGAAAGATAACTGTAATGTAAATTTAGGATGTATATTTTATAAAACTAATGTGATTAAAACAAATAAGGAATTATGGAATTATATTGATAATCAGATTGTTACTAATATTCAAAAAACATTTACATTAGAGAATCTAACAGAGCAAATAAATATCAAAACATCGCGAGAAGCATACAAAATTTTAGGTAAAGAGCCTAGTCGTTATAGAGTATCAAGTGAAGCATTAATTCGTAGAATATTACAAGGAAAAGGCTTATATAAGATAAATAATGTAGTAGACACGAATAATTTAATTTCAATAGAAACAGGATATTCTGTAGGTTCATATGATTTAGAAAATTTACAAGGTAGTATAAACTTTAGAATTGGCAAAGAAGGAGAAAAATATCAAGGAATTGGAAAAGAAATGATAAATATTGAGAAACTACCAGTATTTGTAGATGACTTAGGTGCATATGGAAGTCCTACAAGTGATTCTACAAGAGCGATGATCACAGAAAACTCAAAAGAGATTTTAACAGTTTTGATTTCATTTAATGGAATAGAAGGTCTTGCAAAATCTGTAAATATAGCAAAGAAATATTTAACGAAATATGCAAATGCTGAAAATATAAGTAGCATTATTGTTTGATGTATTAAGATTAAAATTGCATATGATATAAAAGGAGCAAAATTTTTGCTCCTTTTTTAATGTACAAAAAATATAAGTAGAATATAAATTATATTTTTTATTGATATTTATTTATGCCTGTGCTAATATTTAATTATAAAATAATAATAAGTAAATAAGGAGAAAAATAATGGAAAAAGTTAAAATATTATGGAGTGGAATAACAGGTAGAACTGGTAAAGAAGCAATAGAGATTTGTAAAAACAATGATTTTGCTGAAATTGTTGCAGGTATATGTAGAAGTGACAGCAATTATTACAATTATGAACAGTTAAATGATATAAAAGAAGAATTTGATGTTATTGTTGATTTTTCACATAAAGACAGCTTTGATAAAATACTAAGCTATGCCATAAAAAAGAACAAACCATTAATTATAGGAACAGCAGGTTTAACAGAGGAACAGATGAAAGCATTTGAAGAAGCTTCAAATATTATACCAATATTTAGAGGTGGGAATTTTAGATTTAATGTTAAAAGCTTTATTGATGCAGTTGTAGAGTATGCCAAAACTTGCAATGATAATATTGAACTAATAGAAACACATTATAAAACAAAAAAAGTACCAAGTGAAACTGCAAAAGTAGTTGCTAAAAAGGTATTAGACGAAACAGGTAAAAAAGTAGAAATAAAATCATTTTTAGAATATGATGAATTGATAAATGATTGGAGAGTAGCAGACTTACATTGTAGAGTTTGTGGTTTTAAAGAACTTGCAGAAGACGTAATAAAAATTGCAATAATGATGAAAAACAAAAATGCAAATGGAGTATATGACCTGGATAGGCTTTTAAAAGAAAGTGAAAATTAAAAAGGGAGCTAATATTATAATGGAAGATTTTAATACATTAGAAAAATTAGAAGAATATTTTAAAAAAGTAGATTGCTATGGAGAATATAATTATTGCTTCACATGTCAAATAGAACCATCAATACTTCCTATGTTATTTGGAGCAGTTGGAGCAATTATTGAAATGAAAAGAAATAAAAAAGTAATGGGATATTTATTTAATAAGTTTGATAAAGGAATATGCCTTATTCCAATAGTTGCAGATACTTTAACAAAAAACAAAATTGATATAGATAATTATGTTTTTATAAATAATGATGAAATAGAAAAAGTAATTATAAAAAATGAAGATATAGTATATAAAAAGATAAAAATAATTCTAAAAAATAAAACAAAATATACTATGAGAGCTGTAAAAAAGATAAAAAATATTGAATATCATGAGAAAAACTTAAATAACTTTCTTTCATTTTACAAATAATAAAAAATAAGAATGAAAAGAAAGGAAGAATTATATGCGGGTTAGTTATTGGATTAATAATACCATTTATAGGTACAATGTTAGGTTCAGCAATGGTATTTTTAATGAAAAATAAAATAAATAATAAAATAAAAAAACTACTTTTAGGTTTTGCAGCAGGAGTAATGATAGCAGCATCAATTTGGTCACTACTTATACCATCACTAAACATGTCAGAGGAACAAGGAAAAAATGGCTGGGTTCCATCTGCAATAGGTTTCTTATTTGGAATAGTATTTTTATTAACTTTAGATAGCATAATTCCACATATGCACTTAGAAAGTACTAAGCCAGAAGGAATGAAGTCACGTTTAAAGAAAACAACAATGCTAATTCTTGCAGTAACACTTCATAATTTGCCAGAAGGAATGGCAGTAGGAGTAACATTTGCTGGTGCTATTCTCGGAAATAGTGGAATTACAGTAGCAGGAGCATTTATATTATCTATTGGAATTGCAATACAAAACTTTCCAGAAGGAGCAATAATATCAATGCCATTAAAAAGTGAAGGAATGTCAAAATCAAAAGCATTTTTATATGGAACACTATCTGGAATAGTAGAACCAGTAGGAGCAATAATAACAATATTATTAACCAATATAGTAATACCAATACTTCCATACCTACTATCATTTGCAGCAGGAGCAATGATATATGTTGTAGTGGAAGAACTAATCCCAGAATCACAAGAAGGTGAACACTCAAACATAGGAACAATAGGAGTAGCAATAGGATTTGTTATTATGATGATTTTAGATGTAGCATTAGGATAATACAGAAAGAAGATGTAGCAGAAATAAACTTATCTAATATAAAAATAAGAGCATTAAATCCATTAGTAAATGGCGAAAGATTAATATATTAAAAATGTATATAATTATAAATATAATATTTGGCAAAAAATATAGGAAAAAACATAGATAATTATGATTCAATGTTAGTACTATCACACTTTAAAGGTCACCCAATGGGAGGATATGGCGGAGCATTAAAACAATTATCAATAGGTGTTGCTTCCTCAGAAGGAAAAGCTTGGATTCATACAGCGGGAAAAACAAAAGACCAAACCAAGTTATGGAACTGTGTAGCAGAGCAAAACAAATTCTTAGAAGCAATGGCAGATAGTGCAAAAGCTGTTGCAGAATTTTTTAAGGGCAATATTGTATACATTAATGTTATGTGCAATATGAGTGTAGACTGTGACTGTTGTGCAGTAGCAGAAGATCCATGTATCAAAGATATAGGGATACTTGCAAGTTTAGATCCAATAGCAATAGACCAAGCATGTTTGTCATAACATACACAAAGCTGAATATATGGTATATATCCGAAGTAATCTGCATTATGGAATCCGCCATTTTTCATATCTGGCTTATTTGAAATAGCCAATTCATACCAAAAAATAGCAAGTTCTATATTATTATTTTCTAAAAAATGATTTCCTAATTTACAACATATTTCTGGTCGTGGTTTATCAAATTCAAAACTTCTGAGTAATGATAAAAAAGCATTATTATTATCATTTATTTTTTTATAGCAGTCAGACAAATCAATACAAGCACTAATACAATTTTCAATCCAACCTTGTTTTGAATCTAAAAATTTATTGAAATTATCAATTGCTTTTTGATATTGACCATTATAATATAGTTCTCTAGAATAATAAAACTGTTGCCTTGGATCAAGTTCTAGCCCTTCCATAATCATTTTATTAAAAATTCTTAAATTTCTACCTTTATCACTAGGGTGTAATTTTTTGTGTGCAATTGCAATATCAGAATATATAATATTACCACTAGGAGGAATAACCTCATGAATAGGGCTAATCCACTGATAATTTTTCTTACGAGATATTAATCTTTCTCTATAGTAAGAAAGTGTTGGATTATTATATTCATCAAATGCAACATTATATTTCATCATTACCATATCAACTGATGTATCTAAATTATTTTTTAATTGTTTCAAATTGATAAGGTCATTTTCAAAAATAAAATCATCTGCATCTAACCACATAATATAATCCTTATTAGCCTTTGAAAAGGCATAGTTTCGAGCCTTCGAAAAATCATCTACCCAATTAAAATGATATACTTGATCTGTATATTTTTTTACAATTTCTATTGTAGAGTCGTTAGAGCCAGTATCTACTATTATTATTTCATCAACAACATCTTTCACACATTCTAGGCAACGTCCAATAACATCCTCTTCATTTTTAACAATCATACATAAACTTATACTAATCATACAAAATCTCCTTTTATGTCATAATATGAAGGTAAAAAATATTTTGTTACTTGTAACACAATAGTAGGAATTCCACTTGGGTTACAATTCTTTAAAATAGCAAAACTATCTTTAGCATCTTTTGGCCAAAAGTAATTTAGTTTAAAAAAATATAAATTGTGTAATTTATAATAAAAGCAAGTAGTTAGTTGATAATTACATGCTTTTATGTTATGATTTAATTGAAAAAAGAGTAAATAAAATTAGGAGAAGGTAAAAAATGCATTATGCAGTAACCCATCAAACAGCGGCAGAAATTATTTATAATAGAGCAGACCATACAAAAGACCATATGAACCTAACTTCGTGGAAGCATTCTCCAAATGGTAAAATATTAGAAACAGATGTAGTAATTGCCAAAAATTATCTGAAGAAAGAGGAGTTAGAACAATTAGAACTTATTGTTTCTGCTTTCTTAGACTTAGCAGAAGCAAGAGCTAAGAGAAATATCCCAATGACAATGGAAGATTGGAGTAATAGAATAGATAAATATTTACTAGCAGATGATAGGGACATACTAAAAGATGCAGGCAAAATATCACATGAAATTGCAGAAGAAATTCAAAGAGAAAAATAAAGCAGAAAGGAAAAACATGAATTATAGAATAGTAAATGGAGCAATATCCTATGGAGCAGAAACAATTCTAGAAGAAATAAATTTTGACATACAAGAAAAAGATAAAATTGCAATTGTAGGAAATAATGGAAGCGGAAAAACGACATTGCTAAAATCTATTGTAAATAAAGAAATGCTAGAAGAAGGAATTGGAGAAGCAAAGTTTGAAGTATATAAGCAGGGGAACCCAGTTATTGGTTATTTGAAGCAAATAGAATTTGAAAATTCAGAACGTACATTTTTAGAAGAAATATTAAAATCATATGAGCCTATACTAAACCTTGAAGAAAAAATAAACAATATACAAGAACAACTTCAAATAAACAGTGATGAGAAGAAAATAAAAGAATACAGTAAATGCTTAGAAGAATATGAAAGAATAGGTGGATATACATATAAAAAAGAATATGAAATAGCCATAAAAAAGTTTGGATTTGCAGAGCAAGATAAGCATAAAAAAATTAACGAATTTTCAGGAGGACAAAAAACAAAAATAGCTTTTCTAAAATTACTATTAAGTAAGCCAGATATTTTATTATTAGATGAACCTACCAACCACCTAGATATAAGCACTATTGAATGGTTAGAAAGCTATTTGAAAAACTACCCAAAAGCAGTTGTAATTGTTTCACACGATAGAATGTTTTTAGATAAAATTGTTAATAAAGTCTATGAAATAGAATATGCTTCTATAACAGAATATAAAGGAAATTATTCAGCATTTGAAATACAAAAGAAAGAACACTACGAAAAACAATTAAAAGATTATGAATATCAACAAAAAGAAATAAAAAGATTAAAAGAAATTGCAGATAGGTTTAGATATAAGCCCACAAAAGCAAAAATGGCATTATCAAAACTAAAAAAGATAGAGCAAATGGCAATAATAGACCAGCCAAATCAATATGATTTAAAAACCTTTCATACAAATTTTGATATCAAAATAGAAAGTGGAAATTTAGTAGTATCAGCACAGAAACTACAAATAGGATATAATGAAAAGCCACTTGCAGAAGTATCATTTGAGTTATATAAAGGGCAAAAACTAGCTATAATTGGAGAAAATGGAAAGGGAAAATCTACACTACTAAAAACATTAATGGGCTTTATGCCAAAAATAAGTGGAAATTATGAATATGGTTACCATGTAGAAAAAGAATATTTTGACCAACAAATGGAATTTCTAAACATAAATAATACCATATTAGATGATTTTTATAATGAATTCCCACATTTAACAATAACGCAAATAAGACAAGCCTTAGGTGCATTTCTATTTTCAGGTGAGGATGTTTTCAAAGAAATAAAAGTTCTATCAGGAGGAGAAAAGGTAAGACTTCAGCTTTGCAAAATATTTAAGAAACAGGCAAATTTATTATTACTAGATGAGCCTACCAACCACATGGATATTTTAGGAAAAGTAAGCCTAGAAAATATACTAAAAGAATATAAAGGAACCCTAATATTTGTTTCTCATGATAGATACTTCGTAAATAAAATAGCAGACTCAATACTTGCCTTTGAACCACAAGGAGTAGTTTATTTTGATGGAAACTATGAAGAATATAGAAGGAATAAAGAAGAGAAAAATGATGAAAGTATGACAGAAGAAAAATCATCTAACCATAAGAAGAAAAATAGCAATAACGAGTACCTTCAAAAGAAAGAAGAAACAAAAAGAAAAAATAAAATTAATAAGCTAGAATTAGAAATTGAACAAAAAGAAAACGAAATAAATTTATTAAAAGAGAAAATGCAAAGTGAAGAAATTTGTACTGATTATATGAAATTAAAAGAGCTCCAAGATGAAATAACGAGGATAGAAGAAGAAATTGAAGCAAAGATGATGGAATGGGAAGAACTGAGCGAAAAATAATAGTAGTTTATAGAGAAAAAGATTTTTCTAATCTTACAAAAATGTAAGACTTATGTAAGATAAATCAATATGAAATATTGAAAAAAATAGTTGGAATACCATATGGCACACAATGCTTTAAATTTGCAGTATTATCATTTGCACCATTTGGAAAAGACATAGAATATGGTGGAACATTAAAACAATTATCAATAGGAGTTGCATCATCAGAAGGAAAAGCGTGGATTCATTCAGCAGATAAAACAAAGGACCAAGATAAAGAGTAGAAAGACAAAATGGAATTCATACAATAGAAGTAGCAACTAAGTTAGGGTTTGGAACTAGAGAATATGAGTTAATTAATATAGATTAAATAATGTAACCAAAAATGCAAAAATTTATTTTCAAGTTACTATGAAAAAATTTAATACAAATAGAGAAAGTTTATTATAATTATATAAATAGGCTTTCTCTATTTCTATTTTTATACACTAAAAAATACGCTATTCTAATTTGAAATTATAAGAACACTCTTTGTTGGAATATCTCTTAGTACAAGACATTACAGTGTTCATTTGTTATAGTATAAGAGAAGTCAACTTTTAGCAATATATCTCGCATTGTAGGTGCTGTTACTAAAGAGTAACCTGTGTGGCAAAGCAATTTTTGTTCTTGAATAGGAAAAATCAATTTTAAATGTGAATAGTAACTACAATAATAAAAAACAAACATTTTTTCTTAAAAAAGTATTGACAAAGAAAAAATGTTCGGTTATTATATATTTGTAAATACAAAACAATGTTTGCAATTTAGGAGGAACTAATATGAAAATAAAAAATAGAAAAAAATTTATACTATCAGTATCAATATTAGCATTAATAATGATATTTACAATATTATTAACCAAACATAGCTTTTCGCATGTAGAAATCAAAACCAAAATACTATATATATCAAGTGGGGATACATTATGGGATATTGCAGTTTTAGAGCAAAACACAAATGAATACTACAAAAATAAAAAAGTAGGGCAAATTGTAGAAGATATAAAGTATAAAAATAATTTAAACAGTAGTTATATTTATGAGGGGCAAAAAATAGAAATTCCAGTATATGAATAATTCTATAACTTATTTCAACAAGAAAAAACGACCTTTAAGATGTAGGGGCGATTAACAATCGCCCGCCATCTCTATGAAATATCTTTAAATCCTTATACTCTTTAAAAAAGCATACACTTTTCTTAAAATAATATTTCATTTTAAGAACTGATTACATATTTGCTAAAGGGTTACTTTCAACAGCATTTCTAACTTGTTCATTATTAACATGAGTATATATTTCAGTAGTAGAAATACTAGCATGTCCTAACAGCTCTTGCAAAGCTCTAATATCAACTTGTCCATACTGATACATAAGAGTTGCAGCAGTATGTCTTAGTTTATGCACAGAATATTTATTAATATCTAAACCTGCCTTTAAAAGTTCTTGTTTTACAATATATTGAACAGTTCTATTACTAATTCTTTCACGCCTTTCGCTTAAAAATAATGCATTTTTAGAGTCGTATTTAATACCTTCTTTAGGCCTCACATTTAAATAAGCGTTAATTGCATTCATACAAGCTTTATTCAAATAAATAGTACGTTCTTTATTACCTTTACCTATAACTGTCATTTTACATTCGCTAAAAATAATATCTTTAATATTAATACCAACAAGTTCAGACAAACGCATACCACAATTTAAAAATAAAGTAATTATTGCAAAATCACGTTCTTTATTTCTATTGTCTTCACTACATGAAATATCTAACAATTTTTTACTATCCTCTAAAGACAAATACTTAGGCATCCTTTTTTCTTGTTTTGGAGTTTCTAAGTTTTGCGCAGGGTTTACTTCAATAAGGTCCGTTTTTTGAGACAAATATTTAAAAAATATACGAATAGTAGATATCTTTCTAGCACGAGTAGCAGGTCTACTATGATTATTAGTTGCCAAATAAGAAACAAAGGCATGTATATCATTTAAAGTAATTTTATTTAGGTAACTAACATCAAAATCATTAATACTAATTTTATTAAAGTCACTTTCATCTGTCATTTTAAAATGAATTTTCATATATTTAAGAAACATAGCAAGGTCATAATTATATTCTTTAACAGAGTTAGGGGATTTATTTAATATAGTAATAGAATAGTCTAAAAAAGAATTAACAAATTCAGGGTTATCTTCACGACTTATCATTAGAAATCACTCTCCATCTTTATAATTTATTTTGATAATTATAACATTAATTATATAATAAATATATACTAAAAGAAATAGTTTTAAAGAAATTTTGTGCTAAGTTTAAGCAATAAGCTTACTGTTTTTTTGTTGTAACTACAAACAATATTTGTTATAAGTTAGGAGGTTAAGCTATGTCCAGAGAACTTGAAAGAATTAGATTTGAGATAGCTGTACAAAGAGAGGTTATTCGGCAAGAAAAGAAAAAAGCTAGTCAGCTTTTTGAACAGGTACAGCAACAAGAAAGTATATCAGGATGCCCTGATCCTGACGCTAGAGACAAAGAATTTGCTCAAAGATTAAGTATCCGTGATGAGGAGAAAAAACTTAGAGACTTACAAAAAACAGAGCAAGAATGTTTATATAGAAAAAGATAAATATAAAAATCCTAATGAAATTTTTAAAACTTCATTAGGATTTATTTTTACCATATAAAAGGTGTATTTAATAAATATTAGCTTATAAAAAGATCTTCAATCCAATCAAAGTCATGACCAGATAAAGAAAGTATTTGATTTGTTCTTCCAAATCCAATAACTGTTTGTGGACCAGAATGGAAATCACTACCACCACTTATTAAAAGGTTATATTGTTTTGCAAATTGATACAAATAGTCTCTTTGTTCAAATGTATGCGAAGAATGAAATACTTCTATACCAGCCGTTTTAGTTGTTTCTATAATATATTCCAAAAATGACAAAACATCACTTTTAGTTTCATAAATATATAAACAAGGATGGGCAACAATTGTAATTCCACCATTTGCAAGAGCCATATTTGCAACGTCTTTTGCCATTGGTAAATTCTTAGTAGTATCAATATAGAAATCACTACTAGGATGAATGCAAAATTTTTTAAAGAACAACTTTGGAGTAGAATATACAATTGGATATGTTGAATCAAAAAAAGATTTGTTTTCTGGATATTTTATTAAATCCTTACATAAATATTCAGTAGCAAACATTCCTTTTGGTACATGCAAGTTTTCAGAATGCTTTAAATTGTATTTTTCACATTGCTTAATTAAGAACTGAAGTTGTTCATCTTGAGGAACCATATCATAATGATATTGATCAATAAAATCTTGTATATTTTTAGGATTAGGACCATAATAAAGTAACTCAATTGGAATGTACATACCAGTTTTTTGATCTAAAACTTTACAAGCAATCTCAGACCCTACAAAAACCTGTATAGAACCTAATTCATCTTTAGAAATAGTTTCTAATTCATTCGAACATCCTAAAATATTATTGTGGTCTGTAATAACAATTCGCTTTAGTTGTGTTTCTTTTGCAAATTCAATAATTTCTTTTAAGGAAAAAGAACCATCAGAATATTTAGTGTGAATATGATGATCATAATCTGTTTTATATCCTAAATTTAAAAGTTCTTTAGCTGTATTAATATTTTGATCGAATAGCATCATAACTTTCCTCCTATTATTTATTAAGATTAAAAATGAAATATATACACTGAGTCTTTCAAACTAGTAGCTGGCAAAGGATTGATAGAAATTGATATCATCAATACCAAATGTTATTTTACCATTTTGGAAAGCTTTAAATGATACAAAATATCAATTTTCTTCCATATAATATTCCCTCCATAAAATGTTAGAATAAAGTTATATTCTAATTTTGAAAAAATAGTTACATGCCTTATTATAGCTCAATAAACATAAAATGTCAAATAATTACATAAATATTTGACATTTTAAATAAATAATAGTATAATATTCAAGTAACTTATAATCAAAATTTATTATCCTCCTTAAAATAATTATTTTAAGGAGGATATGATATGTCGACAATTAATTCATGCCCAAAAACTAGGAGAACTGCTTTTACTACAGAGCTAGGAAAGGTAACAGGACTAGATATTTTTATTAATCCTATTACAAATTTTTGGACTTTTCTTCAAAGGAATCTTTTATAGAGTTTCATAAACAATATGTTAAATATTAAAAGTATATCAAAATAGAAGCAAATAGCTTATTTTATGAAGTTTATACAAAGTTCAAAAATTAAAGAATGGAGTGGGGAATAGGCTATTTTATGAGAAATAGAAATTTAAAAATGAATTTTTTAGATAGAAAATTAAATATAAAGAAAACTTTGTATATAAATTTATAAAAATTTTGTTAAAATTGATTTTATATATGTAATTTTTAAAAACGAACACTTGTTATAATTTTTTTTTTTTTATATAGAATGAATAATTTGTATTAATATTTTTAAATTTACTATTAGATTTTGTAACACACATATATTGATAAAATATTTTATATTTATGAAGCTCTAAAATCAGTTTTAAGACATTTTCATATCTAATCAATAAAATTACATGTCTGACTTTATACGAATATTTTAAATATAGTATTGTATATAATAGAAATTTACTAAACTGCTATAAATTGCTGATTATAAGTAGTTCTATTAAAATAGCTAAAAAAGTGCAAAAAACGAAGCACGAGAATCGATTTTAAGCCATTTTAAAAAATTAGACATATAGTTTATTGTCTGTAAAAATGGTGTAATTATTGAAATATAAGGATTTTGCAAATTTTAGAAAAAATTATTAAAAATACTTATGAAAAATTATATAAGTAATAATATAAATATATGATAATAATAAAACCTGGTATAACTAAAAATAAATGAAGCTCCAGAATCGATTTTAAGGAGTTTTTATTAATAATGAATATAGTTTGTTGTTAAAAAATAAGCTTGAGAGTAGCTAATATAAAGTAATAGCAAGATTTAGGAAGATAGGACCATATTACATGGTTCTATTTTTGATCCTATGTTCTATTGCACAAAACTTTGATTTTGCGCAATGTGGCGTATTTCTTTTTTACACTTTCCCAAGTCTATCTGTCCCTCTTCTACACAGCGTTTCGCTATTGTTCTTCTGATTAAGTAATTCCATTAATTCTTTTTATTTCCTTATAAAATTTCTCATTATCTAATGATAATTCAGTTATATCATCTAAATATTTTTGATAGTCCTTATCATCAAAATACATTTTTTCTCTTGCATATCCATTTACACCAAATTTCGCTAGTAAAAAAACTCTACATTTTTCTAAAACTTCATTTTGTTTTAAATCTGGTGAGTGTTTTCTGTTGTATGAGTAGCATCTTTTTAAAGTAGTTTCTACACTTGTATTTCTATCAGCAGAAGATACAATTTTTCCATATATAGTTCGAGGTTCACCATCTAATGATGAGCGATGATCTTCAACAGCCTCACTCATAACTTTTATTTGTTCATCTGTGAAAAAGTGTTTTAATATTTTATCTTCGAGTAACATTTTTGCAGAAACGCTTTCATGATTTTTAGGATCAATATGATGTGCAAAATCGTGGTATGCTGCAATTACATATACCATTTCGTAGTTTATATCTTTTATTCCTTTCGAAAATTCTAAACTTCTTGTTATCACATATTCAGCATGACTTATATCGTGTCCTTTATCATTTAAACTATAATGATATTGTACCAATTTCGATATGTATTCTATTAATTTGGGGTTTATAATTCCAAATAGTTGTAAAGTTTTTTTATCATTATTCATTAATCTCAATACTCCTTCTATAATAACGTTTTTTATTGTTTTTCATATTATGTTTTATAGGATTATATCATAAGAATAAAATTTTGTAACTAGCAAAATCGTAAAGAGCTCAAATAAAAAAGACTAGGAAACCTATTTCAATTTTCCTAGTCTTTTAGCAGTTTTATAAAGTCACGTATTTTGTACCTCTCCTTCCTACATTATGAAGAAAGGCAAATGCAATATTTTGTCAAATATACATATTTATTAATAAAGTTTTTATTAGTCTTTAAATCTTCGTAAAAATATGTCCATTTTGTCTATAAATTCTTTATTATTCTTTGTTCTCGTCATTTCATTAATAAGCTGCTCAGTTACATCTTCTGTTGACATACTAGACATTGCTTTTCTTAGAGCAAATACTGTTTCTAGCTCTTTTGGATTTAATAGCTTCTCTTCTCTTCTTGTTCCTGATTTATTTATGTCAATCGCTGGGAATATACGCTTTTCAGAAAGAGTTCTATTTAAGTGAACTTCCATGTTTCCTGTTCCTTTAAATTCTTCAAATATTACATCATCCATTCTACTTCCAGTTTCTACTAATGAGGTTGCAAGGATTGTAAGGCTTCCTCCATTTTCTATGTTCCTTGCTGCTCCAAAGAATTTTTTTGGTTTGTGTAGTGAGGCTGGGTCTATACCTCCTGATAATGTTCTTCCTGATGATGGTACTACTAGGTTGTATGCACGTGCAAGCCTTGTTATACTGTCTAATAATATTACTACATCTTTTTTATGCTCTACTAGCCTTTTTGCTCTTTCTAATACCATTTCTGCAACTTTTACATGGTTTTCTGGTAGTTCATCAAATGTTGAGTATATAACTTCTCCTTTTATTGAACGCTTCATGTCTGTTACTTCTTCTGGACGTTCGTCTATTAAAAGAACTATTAGTTCGACTTCTGGGTTATTTGTACTTATACTGTTTGCTATTTTTTTTAGTAATGTTGTTTTACCAACTTTTGGTGGTGCAACTATTTGACCTCTTCCTCCTTTTCCTATTGGTGACATTAAGTCTATTATTCTCATAGAATATTCATTTTGTAATGTTTCTAGTCGTATTCTTTCCTCTGGATATATTGGAGTTAGATCATCAAATTTAATACGTCTATAAGCTTTTTCTGGTGCTTCACCATTTACTTCTCCTACAAATATTAGTGCTGGGAATTTTTCTCCTTCTTTTGGAAGTCTTGCAATTCCTTTTATTTTGTCTCCTTTATCTAGTCTGAATCTTCTTATTTGTACTGGTGAAACATATATATCCCTTGGTGTTGATAAATAATTTTCTCCTCTTAAAAATCCATATCCATCAGGTAAAATTTCTAATACTCCTTGTACTATTCTATCGTCTTCACTTGTTAGCTTATACCCTTCTCCTGCTTCTAAAACAGGCTCGTTGTCTGTTTCTTCTGTTCTTAAATGTGGGTAAAAGTTTCTTTTGGTTTCTGTGTGTGCATTAGTATTTATAGTTGTTGTTTCCTCATCTTTTTTAGTTTCATTTGAAGAAATTATTTCTATTAATTCTTCTTTTTTTAATTTTGATACATTTTTTATTCCTTGCTCTTTTGCTATTTGGCGCAATTCAACAAGTGTACTAGCCTCTAAATTCATATATTTAGCCCCCTTATTTTTATTTTGTTAATTACTTATATACTTTTTTTATTTTAATGTTTTCTATTGGGTTTATTTAAGAAATTAACCTCTTTGATTTAACTGATACTATTATAACATATTAAAAAAAAAATGTAAATAAATATTTACATTTTTTGGTATTTTCATTTATTTTCCTATATCTATATATACTTTCTCATTTGGTAAATACATATCTAATCTCTCTCTTGCTATTTTTTCTATGTATTCGGGAGAATTTACATTGTCTTTTATATTATTTAAAGATTCTTTTGTTTCCTTTTCTTTATTTATTTGCGCTTCATATACCTTTATTTCGGAATTGTAAGAATTTAACATTTTCTGTTGCGAAATAACAATGTTTATTATATATGCTATTGCAATAAATATTAATATTTTTTTATAATGTTTCTTTATTATTTTCATATGTATATATACACTCTCCACTTTTTATCGAATTTCTAATATTCTTCTTTATACTCTCTCTATAATATTTTTCTACATTTTTATTTAAAATCCTTCTTTCTCTAAACCTTTTTTACATTTTTTTACGTTTTTTTATTATTTGAATATTTTTCTACATTTTTTTCGAAGGATTTTCTTATATTTATTACTATAAATGAAAATGGTGCTAATATCTTTTTCAGTATTTCACATATTAATTTTATAGGGAATAATAGTATCTTTTTAAGAACATTAATAATAGTCACATTTATTTTTATGAAATATTTACTTATTGTTAATATATAAATAAATATTCCCATTACTATCCCTATTATTACATAACTTCTTATTTCACCATTGTTGAATTTGAATAGTAAAAATAAGAAGAATATTCCTGTACAAATCCAAAATATTGTATCTTCTATGTATGTAAGTATATCTGGCGTTTTAAACGTTTTTCTTAATATTCTAAAAATATCAAAAAATATACCAATAGCAATTCCACTAATGGTAAAAATTAATAAAGAATATAATTGTATTGCTATTGTATTATCCAAATTCTTCACCTTCTATTTAAATATTTTACCTAATATTCCTGATTGCTTTTTATCTAAATCATTTTCACTATATGCCAAATTGTAAATTTCTCCTTCTACGACTACTTCTGAAGTATCTAAGCTTAATTTGTTTATTCTTAAATTTTCACCTTTTACTGTTAGCAAACCGAAGCTCTGTTTCTACAATTACTACTTGATCATCAAAACTAAGTACATCAAGTACTCCAGATATACTAAGCTTTTCTCTATTTTCTAGTACTAAATTTTGGATAACATTAGTATTCATCATTTTTCTATCTTCTATAGGCATATCCCCTACCTCCTTAAAACTAATTGTATTAATAATATATATTCAAATCTTGTCTAATTTAGAACTATAATCTAGCAAAGTAATAAGCAAAATTTATATTAAAATATCATTATTTATTATATTTTAATAGCATTGTAATTATTATTACTGACCAGACAAATATAAATAAACTTACTTTTATTAGCAATATCTTTAATTGATATTTTTGTGCTTTTACTATATTATTGTTTTTGGACTCTTTAAGTTCAAAAGAATCTAAAAATTTTTGAACTTCCTTTTTGTTTAGGAATAATGTAGTTAATTCTATATTATTGATATTATTGATATTGTTGTTAGATGTTTTATAAAGTATCATTATAAAAAAACTATCCCTTTTTTTTATAAATATTCTAGATTGCTTTTTCTCAATATAAATATTTTTTAAATTTGAATAGTCTATTTCTATTTTTTTATTATTTGATTTAACAATCATTTTATTATTTTTACAGCTTATTGTGAATGTATTAAAATATATTATAAAAAATACTATTATGATAAACATAAAGAAAGTTAATAATAAAGCATTTCTATTAGTGCTAAATGCTAAAATTAATACTACTAAAATCATTAATACAATTATACATGAAATTTTGGCATTTCTATTTGCAAAGTTTTTTAGCCTAGCTTTTAATATTATATCATTTTTTACCTGTTTTATCTCTCTTAATTTTCTACTTTTATTTTTTTCATATAGCTCATTCCACTTCATCTTTTCTCTCGTATAATCAATTCTATAGAAATATTAATCTATTTAATTGATTAATCCCTTTCTTTTAAATTTTTGATATATTATACTTCACGATGTATAATATACATAATACACTGTGGATTTGTTTCTATTTTTTTACAGCCATTT
>JAAVYV010000074.1 GCA_022791325.1 Clostridia bacterium | reverse complement strand
TTAACTTCGAATATATTATATATTATTTAACCATACATATAAATACAAAATATAGTAAAGAATAAAATATAATGTAAAAAGTATAGCTTACAAACACATAATATACTCTTCATCGCCGACATAATATAACCTAAGGTTTACCCAAGCCACATTACATCTTTGCTCGAATAATATAAAGCTCTATAAAAAACCTTATATCACTCTTAGTTAGGCTAATATTAACCTTATGATAGTATTATGTGTAAAAAAATTTTTTTTATTCAAAAAATTTTTTTTATATTTATATTTTTATAAATTCTCTCATTTTATAAAAATATAATATGAAAGATAACCAATAATATTTACAATTATAAATAAAACATGCTATAATGATTAAAATTATTATATAATAACCAAACACAAAATTGTGAAGGAGGAAAATATTATGGCACAAATAGTAAATTTTGATGAAGCAAAAAATAGAAAACATAATGAAAAAACAAACAAAACAGAAAATGAACGGTGTAATGATATTTTAAAAAAATTAAAAGAAAAAAGAGAAGATTTTAATACGTCAATAATTACTATAACAGCAGAAGATATTTTAAAAGCATTAGATTTTTATAATAAGAAAATGTCAACGCCAATTGTAAATATAGCTAAAGCTTTTGAACTAAAGTCATATAAAGTAGATCCAAATGATAATAATATAGAAGGACAATTGTTTATAAATGGGACAACCAAAAATTTATATGGACAAGATAAAGTGATAGTAGTTAATAAAAAAAATGATTTATACTTTAATCGTTTTATTATAGCTAGACAATTAGGTGCTTTTCTTTTCAATTTTAAAGAAAAAAATGGATATAAAGATAAAAAAAATGTATTTATTGATACATATTATAGTAACCAATATTGTAAAGAGTATGAAAGATTTGCAACAGAAATTCTAATGCCACTAAATATGTTTACAAAACAATATACTGTGGGAGTAGAAGAATTGCATTATCGTATATTTGTAGTTAAGTATTTATCACGTTATTTTGAAGTACCAGAATATTTAGTTGAAAGAAGAATAAATGAATTAACAAATTAATAATAAAAAGTAAAAATTCAAATTTCAAAGTTGCTAGAAATTAATAAAAAAATAGTAAATTGGAAAAAATTTTTCTAATTTACTATTTTTTCTAAATATATCGATAGCTGATAATCTATTGAATCAATTAGAAAAATTTTTTTGTGCAATTTTATTACTTTAAATATTTCTTGATTTCAAATTTTTTTAAAACTAAAAATTGAAATTATTATGTATTGTAAAATATATAAAAGTATGGTATTTTTAATACATAAAATGTAAAAATGGAGGAAATAAAAAATGTTTAATAATTTAAGTAAAGAAGAAAAAGAAAATAAATTTCGAGAATTAATCAATTTTGCAGAGAAAATACAAAATAGTTCTTTAAGGAATGCTTGTATAAATATTCTGAGAGATTATAAGAAAAAACTTTTTGTTAAAGCAGCAGGTCATGATGCAATTGAAAATATGAAGTGTAGTAGAACTCACCAATGTTTTGATGGGGGACTTTTAGATCATATGCTTAATGTTACTAAAAATGCATATAATATAGGCTTGATATATAATAAAAATGTAGATATGGATTTAATATTGTTTGGAGCCATTTTACATGATATAGGAAAAACTAAAATATTTGATGAATGGAATGAAAATAGTGATATAAAATCAAATCTTAATTATTCATATTTATTAGTTGATCATGTTTATCTTGGTGAAAGTATAGTAGAAGAATATTTAAATAAAGAAGAAATCTCAGAAAAATTGAAATATCAAGCACTTCATATTATTGCAACACATATGGATACAATGGATAAACATATGGCAGAAGCTTATATTGTTAGTTATGCTGATTCGGTAGATGCAGATGTAGAAAATATAATAAGTTATCCAAGAAATGCTATAAATCCTATTTTGAAAAGTTATATGTATGAAAGTGTAAATGATATAAAATAATAAATAAAATATTGAAAAAACTAGAAATTAACAAGACTAATTTCTAGTTTTTTTCTATAATAGAAAAGTATACTATTTTAAGTTAAAAATTAAGAAAATTAATCATAGAGCACTAGTTAAGTTAAATGTTTGAACGAAGTATTTTAGAAATAATATATACTTTAGTAAATCGTTCACATATTAAAATAGTTAATTAATGACAATAAAATATTTTTTAATAAAAATAAAAAATATTTATATTAAGAAATAATTCCATAATTATTTTTTATAGGGTCTTTAAAATAATTTATTTTTGGTGGAAAATAAGTAAAAATTATAAAACTAAATAATAAAATTAATAAAATAAAAATACAAAAATATTTAAGTTTATTATTTATTTTACTATTTTTTATTAATAATGTATAACAAATAAATTCACCAAAAATAATAGCAAATAAAAACGAAAAAATATCAAGTATAAAATAATTATTTCCAATTATTCCAGTATAAGTAAAAAAGAAAATAGTAATAAATAAAACAGCAA
Organism: Clostridia bacterium; assembly: GCA_022791325.1. Lineage (GTDB taxonomy): Bacteria > Bacillota > Clostridia > TANB77 > CAG-508 > UMGS1663. The sequence goes on along the minus strand of JAAVYV010000074.1, from coordinate 697 downwards.
AAATAATTGCCATAGTTTTTGAAAATATATAATTATTTTTATTATTGTAATTTTTTAATAAAAAATATTCAATAATAGCAAAAATAAACATTGGGGAAAATACTAATTTTAAATGTTCCCAAACACTTTCATTTACAGCACTAAACGATGCAACAAATAAATTATTACAAAATAATTCAAAAGTAAAATGTAATAAAGTTCCTAAAATAATACTAAAAATAATAGAAATAATTTGTAATTTTTTAATTGATTTTAAATCCAAATAAATCACCCATTAAATAATATTATAAAAAAATAAAAATATTCTAAATATGTAATAAATAAAATAATAAAAAATAAAATAAATATAAAGGAGGATTTTTTATTGAATAATAATATTGTAAAAACAGATAAAAATTATACATATGATATATTAAAAAATGATTTACAATTTTTAAATTATGAATATTCACTATTTAAAATAAATAGTATAGGAAAAAGTACATTAAATGAAAATGTGATATATATAAAATTGGGAGAAGGAAATAAAAAATTATTTATAAATGCATCACATCACGCAAATGAATGGATGACATCTTTAATAACAATGATGTTTATTGAAAAATATTTATATTTATATAAAAATAAAAAAAATTATAAAGGAAGAAATATTGAAGAATTATGGAATAGAACAAGTATATATATAGTGCCAATGGTA
>JAAVYV010000073.1 GCA_022791325.1 Clostridia bacterium | reverse complement strand
TTACTATTGTTCCTGCCATTGTACCTTCTGTATTTTCTGGTAGTTCTTCTTCTATTCCTAGTTGTTTATATAATTCATTTAAGGCTATCTCTTCTTCTCTTTCTGCTGTCAAATATTTATTTCGTGCTTCTTTTGCTCTTGTAAATAGTCCATTTTCTCCTAATCCTATATTTATTGTTATTCCTGCCAATATTATTAATAATATTATTGTTATTACTAATGTTATCAATGTTATTCCTTTGTTTTTCATTTGTTTCCTCCCATTTAAATTATTATTTACTATATATCTTTTATATAAATACATTATTCTTACATTCATTTTTAACTTTGTTATTATTAGTATATTTCCCAAATATTATCTGTTTCGTTCCAATTAAATAGCGTTGTTGCTGGTAATGATACTACTGATCTTAATCCATAATTATTTGAAGTTACATCTTCATTATATTCCATGTTTTCACTATCTACTGCAATCATATAATATGCCCCTTTAGCTGACGGTGAAGCTATCCAATAACCACTACATTCTTTGTATTTTCCGTTTATGTGGGTAATATAGTTCATTATTATATCCTTGCAATTTACTTATTGTATCATATTCTATATTTGTACTTTCTGTATTTTCTTCTCTGTCATTTATAAAGTAACCATCACTTACATTTGTTGTACTATAAAAAAGTTTTTCACTTTCGTATATATCATTCCAACTTTTTATCCACATTTCTATTGTTGGACTTCCTATTGCATACGAATTTTCTCTTTGTGCAAATACTTGCCACTGTGCTGTATTTAGTAATTTTGATACACATTTGATATTTGCCGTTGTATTTCTATTATTCCAATTCATTAAAAATCTATTTCTTACAATTGGTTCTATTTGTGCATTTTCATCTGGTATATTTTCAAAATATGCTTGGTACTTATTTTGTGTAGTCATTCCAATATTTTCTGGTAATTTTGTATTTTCTAAATAATCACTAGTTATAATAAATATTTCACTTGTTTCTTTATTATTGTAAAATATCTTCCAATCGTCAACTCCATTTGCATTATACCTAATTTTTCTACCATATTCATTTGCTGTAAGTTGTATAGCTTTTGCTGTTATAACTATATCATCTTGTATTGTTAATATTGTTAATGTTCCATTTTCATATGTGTAATCTGTTCCTAAGTCTAAAATTTTCTCTCCCATTTTTACACTTATATTATTTATATTATAACCTTCTTGTGGCACCAGTGTTGCTACATATTCACCATATCCATTTACTTTGTCATTTCCTGTTATTGTTACATTTTCCCCATTTTTAGTTATATTAAAGCTATCTTTAGTTGGTTCATATGTTCCTGTTGATATACTTCCTATTGATATACAACCCATTCCTCCAGTTCCTCCAGTTGGAGTTCCACTATATCCACTATGTGGCTTTTCTGCTGGTGCTCCTGGTCCACCATTTGCAATTACTGTACCTTTTGATAGTATTATATCATAAAAAATATTAATACTTCCTCCGTCCAGAACCACCTCCTGTTGAGTCATCTTTATCTCTTCCTTTTCCGCTTTTACTTCCATTTGATGAAATTGTACCTACATTATTAAAATTTTTGGCATACATAATTAATGTTCCTCCTGTTCCGTTTTCACCTCCTGGATTGCCTGCTCCTTGACCACAAATATGAGTATAACCTATTCCACTATATCCAACTGCTCCTGCTCCTCCTGCCCCTCCATTTGCTGTTCCTGCTTTTCCTTCATAATTTGCATATTGCAATGTTCCACTTATGTATGCTACTGAATATGAACCTCCGGCCTCCAGTTCCTCCTGAATATGATGTTCCTCTTGTACCTGCTCCTGAATAAGTTCCTCTAGAACCTGCCAGATATATTCCTCCTGATGCTCCTCCTCCTGTTTGTCTATTTATTCCGTTAGCACCTCTATTTCCTTGTATTCCTTTATTACTACCTGTACCATATGCAGCTGCTCCTCCATTTGCTCCATCTTTTGGAACATATTCGTATTCTGAATTTGTTTTATCTGCATTTTCCCATAAATATAAGTTTTGACCTATTGCTTTTGCACCTCTTGCTGTCATTGTTATTGTTCCTTTATTTTCTAAAGTTCCTGTTACATATACTAGCATTCCTTTTGGTCCACCATAATTATTTCTATATGCTGTTACCTGTACATTATTATTTATATTTAAATTTCCATTTATCTTTACTATTACTGTATGTCTTGCATACTCATTAGCTGATGCTACATCATTTATATCTCCATATGTTGTATTTTCTGAAATTGTTGTATCTTCATTATAAATATATGTATGTGCATAATAATCTTCATTTTTTATATTAATCCTATAGTAATTTCCTTTTATTATTTGCTCATTCGTCGCTTGTAATAAACTTTCACTTAATGCAAACTTATAGAATATCTTTTCATTGTATATTGTCTTTCCTTCTTTTGATATACTTTTAGCTGTTATTGTATATTTATCACTTACTCTTACTTTTAATTGTTGTTTATTACCACCTTCTTCACTTTTTATCCATGTAACACCATCATCTAAGCTATAATAGTTTATTAAATTTTCGTTATTTGGATATGTAATTTCTATATTTTTTTCTTCTTCATTTTCAATAAACTCATCATTTAATATTTCTATTCTTGGATTTGTAGAATATATTAAATTGTATGATCTTACTATTTCTTCATTTTGTAATTTTACATCTATCTTATATTCTTTATCTTCTTCAAATTTCCTATCTAATACTATCTTGCCTCTGTTTTTTTGCTTCTATTGTTATATCTTGACATACAATTTGTTCTATTTCTTTTCCTTCAATTGTTACTAATGCATCTGCTATATTTCCATTTACTGCACATACTTGATAATATACTTTTACTGTAGGTTTTTCAATTTTTTCTATTTGTAAATTTTTATTTATTGTTATTGTTATATTTTCATCATATTGTATTTCATTACTTGTACTTTCTAAAACATAACCATATTTCAAAAGTTCTTGTTTTAAATCTTCTATAGTAGCATCTTTACCTTCATCCTTACTTACATTTTCTTTTAAATTTTGTATTATACTTTCGATATTACTTCGTGCTTCTATTTTAAGTTTTTCTTCACTTGATAATTTTTTACTATTTTGTATTTTGTTAAGATTTAGTAATGATACTATTATTACAGATATTATTACTAAAAATATTACTACTATATAATATTTTTTTATTTGTGCTGTATTCCTTATTTTCATCATAGTAACACTCCTATTAAAATGATTTAATTCGTTGTATATTGACATTTATTGTCATAATTGGTATTTTTTTACTTTTTTATTTATCCTATCATTTTAATTAATTATTTTCAACATAGTTTATATTACTTTTTTATTACATTTATTTTATATTATTACATTTTCATTACATTAATATTAGTCAAAGGGAGAGTTCCTTTTATAATACTTTATTAGAAAATAAAAAACAAGAATAAAATTTTCTAAGCTCATTCTTCGCTAAGAAAATCTAATTCTTCCATAACTATCTTCTAAGAAAACTCACCGCTATCGCGGATGACTTTCCTAAGAATATAAAAAACACATCCATTTTCGAATGTGCTTTTTTTATATTTATTAAACTAATTCTAATATAACAACTTCTGCTGCGTCGCCTTTACGTTGTCCTTTTTTGATTATTCTAGTGTAGCCACCAACTCTTCCTTCATATTTTACTGCTATTTCATTAAATAATTTTGATGGTAAATCGATGTTATTTCCTTTTTCATCTTTTACTTTGTTTATGTTTCTCATTATTTTTCTTCTAGCATTTAATCTTGAAGGCATATCTTTTTGTCTTCTTTCAGTAGTTTCTTCTTTTACTACTTTTAAATATTCTTTACCGTTTTTGCTCTTTGCAAGTTCTGTAACTTTATTTCCTTTACTATCTAATTTTGCTTTTATAACTTTTACATCTACTGTTTCAAAGTTATCTTTTTCTTTTACTGCTAATGAAATAATGCTATCTACTATTGCTTTAACTTCTTTAGCTCTTGCCTCAGTAGTTTCTATTTTACCATGTAATATTAAGTCTGTTACTTGATTCTTTAACATTGCTAAACGGATATCTGTTGTTTTACCTAATTTTCTATTAGTTGCCACTTGATTCTCCTCCTTCTTTTTTTGGAGGTTGGAGGTTGGAGGTTAGAGGTTGGAAAATTAGGGTAATTGCTTCGAAGTGCGGGCGATTAATAATCACCCCTACAATTACAAATTCCAACTTCTAACTTCTAACTTCTAACTTCCATATATTATTCTTCTTCTTTAGCAAAGTCTAATCCTAGTGAATGTAATTTTGCTATTACTTCGTCTAATGATTTCTTTCCTAAATTTCTAACTTTTATCATTTCTGATTCTGTCATTTTTACTATATCTTCTACTGTTGATATATTGGCTCTTTTTAAGCAGTTGAATGATCTTACTGATAGTTCTAGGTCTTCAATTGACATTTCTAAAACTTTCTCTTTTTTGTTTTCCTCTTTTTCGATCATTACTTGTGTATTTTTTGCTGTTTCTGATAAATCTATAAATAGCTCTAAATGCCCTGTCATAACTTTTGCTGCTAAACTTAATGCTTCATATGGAGCTAATCCTCCATCTGTCCATAATTCTATTGTTAATTTATCATAGTCTATGTTTTGTCCTACTCTTGTATTTTCTACTGAGTAGTTTACTTTCTTTACAGGTGTGTAAATTGAGTCTATTGGTAATACTCCTAAAGGTGCTCCATCTTTCTTATTCTTTTCTGCTGAGTTATAACCTCTTCCCATATTTACTGTCATTTCCATTTGAAGGTGTGCCCCTTCTGAAAGTGTTGCTATATGTAAGTCAGGATTTAGTATTTCTACTCCATCATCTGTTATGATGTCGCCTGCTTTTACTTCTCCTTCTCCTTTTACATCTATTCTTACTGTTTTTTCTTCATTTTCGTGAAGTTTTAGTCTTACCATTTTTAAATTAACAATTATTTCTGGTACGTCTTCTACAACGTTTGGTATACTTGAAAATTCGTGAACTACTGATTCTATTTTTACACTTGTTATAGCTGCACCTGGTAATGAAGAAAGTAATATTCTTCTTAATGAATTTCCTATTGTAACACCATAACCACGTTCTAATGGTTCACATACAAATTTAGCATAGTTTGCTTCGTTATCAATTTCTAAGCATTTAATATTTGGCTTTTCAAATTCTATCATTTTTCCCTCCTAAATTTTTAGAAGTTAGAGGCTAGAGGTTAGAGGTTAGAATTTTGTATTTCTAATCTTTTTACCCTTTTTTATACTCTACTTCACCTTTTCATTTTACTTTTATTCCAAGTTTTCTTACCTCAGGTTTCTAATTTCTAAATTCTAATTGTCTAACTTCTATCTACTATTTAGAGTAAAGCTCTACTATTAAATGTTCTTCTACTGGAATATCAACATCTTCTCTTGATGCTAATCTTACTACTTTACCACTTAAAGTTTCTACATTTTTTTCTAGCCATTCTGGAACTGGTCTTGCACCATTTTCTTCTATATTTAGTTTTATTGCTCCGTTGTCTTTTCTTATTTCTCTTACTGCTATTACATCTCCTGCTTTTACTAAGTATGATGGGATATCTACTTTGTGTCCATTTACTTCAAATGCACCATGAACGATAAGCATTCTTGCTTGTGCTCTTGAAGATCCATATCCTAATCTATATACTACGTTATCTAATCTGCTTTCTAATATTTGTAGTAAAACTTCACCTGTTTTACCTTTTGTGTTAGAAGCCATATCAAAATATTTTCTGAATTGCTTTTCACTAACACCATAAAATGATTTTGTTTTTTGTTTTTCTCTTAATTGAGTACCATATTCTGAAAGTTTTTTCTTTTTTTGTCCATTTTGTCCTGGTGCATAGTTTCTTCTTGATATACTACATTTATCTGTGTAACATCTTGAACCTTTTAAGAATAACTTTTGTCCTTCTCTACGGCAAATACGGCATTGTTCGTCTTTATATCTTGCCATTTGTATTTTTTCCTCCTTATCATCTATTTTCATTAAATGAGATATATTTTAAATTCTTCTCTTATTTTTGAAGTTGGAGGTTTGTGGTTGGAAGTTGGATTTTTAGGCAATTTCTTCGAAGTATTTACCCTAATTCTAACTTCTAACTTCTAACTTCTAACTTCTATTTGTTAATTATAAATATAAAATAGATTATTCACTATTCATTATTCACTATTAACTATTTACTGCAATATGAAATATTGCACTTTACACTCTTCTTCTTTTTGGTGGTCTACATCCATTGTGTGGAATTGGTGTAACATCTTTGATGCTACTTATTTCTAATCCTGCAGATTGTAAAGATCTTATTGCTGCTTCACGACCTGAACCTGGTCCTTTTACAAATACTTCTACTGTTTTTAAACCATGTTCCATTGCTGCTTTTGCAGCTGTTTCAGCAGCTTCTCCTGCTGCAAATGGTGTGCTTTTTCTTGAACCTTTAAATCCAAGTTCACCAGCACTTGCCCAAGAAATTGCATTTCCTTTAACATCTGTTATTGTAACTATTGTATTATTAAAACTAGAATGGATATGTGCCATACCTTTATCGATATTTTTTCTATCTCTTCTTCTAGGTGTTGTTCTTTTTGTTACAGCTTTTGCCATTTAAGGTTACCTCCTATTTTTTTATTTTTTGTATATTTTCGAAATATTTAATTTGTTTTATTATTTCTATTTTTGATGTTGGAGGTTGGATGTTGGAGGTTCGATATTTAAGTAATTACCTTAATTCTAACTTCTAACTTCTAACTTCTAACTTCTAACTTCTATTTATTTTTTCTTACTTTTGCTTACTAGTTTTCTAGGACCTTTTCTTGTACGAGCATTAGTTTTTGTTCTTTGTCCTCTTACTGGTAAGTTTCTTCTATGTCTTAAACCTCTGTAGCAACCGATTTCCATTAATCTTTTAATGTTTAATGCTACTTCTCTACGTAAGTCACCTTCTACTGTAAAGCCTTCCATAGCTTTTCTAATTGCTTGCTCTTGGTCTTCTGTTAAGTCTTTTACTCTAGTATCTGGATTAACTCCAGCTTCTTTTAATATTTTTTGTGAACTAGCTAGTCCTATACCATATATATATGTAAGTCCTATTTCTACTCTTTTTTCTCTAGGTAAATCTACTCCTGCTATACGAGCCATATTTTTTAGCACCTCCGTTATAAATTTAATTATTATTATTTTTCTTAAAAGATTTTTAAAGGTGAAATGCATTGGAAAGGTCCAATCTTTAAATTTCTTTTAAGACTGTATATAAACACAAATCTTTAAAATTTATAAACTTTAAAAGTTTACAGCCGCTTTAAATATTTGTGCCGATATCGAAATATAGTTTTAATTAACCTTGTCTTTGTTTGTGTTTTGGGTTTTCGCATATTACCCTTATAACACCTTTTCTTTTAATTACTTTGCATTTGTCGCATATTTTTTTAACTGATGGTCTTACTTTCACTTTAATACACCCCCCTGATAATTTAATGAATAGTGAATAATGAATAGTGAATAATTGGGTTGCATTATTTACTATTTATTCATTATCTATTCAAATTCTATTTTTTCTAATGAATAATCAATAATTATTCATTATTAATTATTCATTATTCATCATTCATTAATTTTTATTTTGCTCTCCATGTAATTCTTCCTCTTGTTAGGTCATATGGTGATAGTTCTACTTTTACTTTGTCTCCTGGTAATATTTTTATGTAGTTCATTCTTAGCTTTCCAGAAATATGAGCTAATATTTGATGTCCATTTTCAAGTTCTACTTTAAAATTTGTGTTTGGAAGTGTTTCTACAACAGTTCCATCAACTTCTATAACATCTTCTTTTGCCATTTCTTCCTCCATTTTTCTATTTAGAATTTATGCATATTTTATCAATATGCATATAATAGCTTTTATAGTATATAATAAATTTACAATAATGTCAATATTTCTGGCTCATTTTCTGTAATTAATATCGTATTTTCATAGTGTGCAGATTTACTTCCGTCTTCACTTATTATTGTCCATCCATCATCTAACTCTAAAATCCCATCTTTTCCATATATAACCATTGGCTCTATTGCTAGTGTCATACCTGGCTCTAGCCTTATTCCTCTACCTGCCTTTCCAAAGTTTGGTATGCCTGGATCTTCATGCATACTTCTTCCTATTCCATGACCTTGAAATTCTTTTACTACACTAAATCCATTTTTTTCTACATATTCTCCTATGCTATGTGATATATCTCCTAATCTATTTCCTTTTTTTGCATATTTTATTCCTTCAAAGAAGGCTTGTTTTGTTACGTCTATTAGTCTTTTCGTTTCTTTATCTATATTTCCTACTATATATGTTCTTGCACAGTCTCCATTGAAGCCATCTTTTAATGCTACTAGGTCTATGCTTACTATGTCTCCTTCTTTTAAAATAACTCTTTTTGATGGTATTCCATGTATTACTTCATCGTTTACCGATGCACATATTGAACCTGGAAATGCTGGAACTCCTTTTACTCCACTTGGATAACCTTTTTCTGCTGGAATAGCTCCATTTTGTCTCATTACATTTTCTGCTATTTTATCTAGTTCCCATGTTGATATTCCTGGCTTTATTGCTTCTTCTACTGCTTTTTGTGTAATTGCTGCTACTCTGCATGCCTCTCTCATTTTTTCTATTTCTTGTTTTGATTTTATTGTTACCATTTTTTATTACCCCGTTTCTTTAAAACCTAACTTATATTATAGCACAAAAACTAGAAAAAATAAACATTTTTTCTAGTTTTTTCATTAATATTTTATTCCCCATGCTTCTATTTTTAAATTTTCGTTATGTGCATTTCCCCCTTCGATAAATACCCCTGAAGCTATTTTGGTTTTACTTATTACAATACTATTATATATTCCATAATTACCATAGGCACCAGCTAATACATAGTTCTTATACTCTTCCTTCAAATTTATTGTTTTTATACTATATGGTATAGTTGTATCGTTAGCAGTAACTTCAATATATATTTCATCATATAAATTTGCATTAATTTCTATGCTATTTCCTGTACCTATATTTTCTCCTAATTTTATAATTGAATATGAACTTTTATTTTCATCTTTTTGTGAAATTTCTATTCCATTTATACTTGATAATTCTAACGATGAATTTATTTCAAATTCATATTTATAATCTTTCAATTTTGTGAATATTGATGTTGGCTCTTCTCCTACTTCATATTTTGTACTTGCTATTTGACTTTCCTCTGTTACATAATCTATTTCATTATCTTCTTTTAGTTCTAGCGATAACTCTTTTAAGGTTGGCATTTGTTGTTTTTCTGCATAACTGTTCATTTGCGCTGTTGCTATTTTTAAATTTATTCTTTCTGTTGCGGTTTGCTTATTTGTTTCTTCTTTTGCATATTTCGATTTATTTAATATTCCATTTTCCCTAATACCTATACTTATTACTATTGTTGATATTATTATTAATATTATAATTGTAATTACAAGTGAAATTAGTGTTATCCCTTTTCTGTTAAAAAGTTTTTTCATTTTCTTATATTGCCTTTCTTTTGTTTTTCTCATATTGAGATTAAATTTAAAATATCACATAACGAGCTAAAAGTCAATACTTCATTTTGAGATTTTATATTATATTATTAAGGAGTGAAACAATATGCTAAGATTAAGGGATTTAAGAGAGGATAATGATTATACTCAAAGTCAAATAGCAGAAGTGCTAAATTGTAGACAAAATACATATCATCAATATGAAAGTGAAAAAAGGCAAATACCTATTGAACTTCTGAAAAAACTTGCTTTATTATATGGAACATCTATAGATTATATCGTTGGGCTAACAAATGAATATAGTGCATATCCTCGTATATGAAAAATAGTAACTAATACAACTTAATGTGTTTATTAGTTACTATTTTTTATATATAAATATTTATATATCTTTACTTTCTATATATTTATATACTAATTCTATAAGTTCTTCCGCTGTTTTTATTTGTGCTTCTGTTGCTTCTTGATTTGCTACATATTCATCATCATAATCACTATCTTCTCTTATTCTGTTTGCTTATGCTATTCTTTTTCCTATAGTCTTTGGAAATATCTCTGTATTTACATAGTTTTTGTTAAAATATTAAAGTAACATCTTTATGTTTTTTTAAGTCGATTGGTTCTAATGCTAATACTGCTCTAATTGCATGAAATATAGAATAGCATGCTCTATTATTAGCTGATAAGTAGCTTTTATTGTTATATAGTAATTTCGCATCTGCTAAATCTCTTTTTGATTGTTCTATTCTATGCATAACTAATTCTTTCGATATTTTAGCATTCACTTAAAACCACTCCTTCCCTTTTAACATTAATATAAAATGGCAATACTTCTAACCAATAATTAAATTTATTTATATTTTTTACTAAAGGAGACAGTTGTATATTAAAATTGTGTGTTTCTTCAATATCATATGCTATATCTGAAATTTTAACAAAATAACTATACATTTCATCATCTGATAAATCTGTTAAAATCATAATATCTATATCTGAACTTTCATTATAGTCTCCACGAGCATAAGAACCATATAGAATTATCTTTTTAATTCTATTTCCTAGTAACTTATTTACTTGGGTTACAAATTCATCTATAATTTTATTGATTTTTGTTGGTATATTAGGCATATCTTTTCTCCTTTCCTCCATTTTCATATTATATAGTTAGAGTATGACATATTTTCAAAAGATTACCAATATTTTTTATTATTTATTCTTTTCTAAGTATCTTTCAACTTCTTGAGCTACATCTTCTGATGTTTTTCCTGAGTGGATATTTAGTTTTACTGAGTATAATAATTCTTTTTCTTTATAGTAGTATATTAAATCTGCTGATGTTTTTTTATATACTTCTAGTCTTTCTTTTACTGTTTCTATTTTATCATCTTCTCTTTGTTCTAATTTTTCTCCACATTTATCACATATTCCTTCTTGCTTTGGCTTTTTGAATTCTAAATTATATACTTCACGGCAATGCCTGTTTGTACATACTATTCTGTTTGTTATTCTTTCTATTATATCTTCATCGGTTAAGGCAAGTTCTAATGCCATATCTACTTTTTGATGTTTTTCACTTAAAAATCTATCTAACTCTTTTGCTTGTGCTTTTGTTCTTGGGAATCCATCTAATATCACACCATTTTCACAGTCTTTTTCTGATAATCTTTTTTCTACTAGCTTTATTGCAAGTTCATCTGGTACTAAATTTCCTTTTGATATGTAACTTTCTATCTCTTCTCCTATTTTTCCTGCATTTTTTACATAACTTCTAAATAAGTCTCCACTTGAAATATGTACTATTCCTAATTCTTCTGATAACATTTTTCCTACTGTTCCTTTTCCTGAACCTGGTTTTCCTAACATTATTATATACATTTATATCACTCCAATCCTTTTACCTTCCTCATTTATTATAACATTATAAACTTTCTTTTTCAATAATTTGATTTTATTAGATTTTAATTTTTTTGACTTATATTTTACAAATTAATAAAAGCAGAACAATATGAAGATAGAGTTCGTGTAATGTATTAATTTTATAACGAAAAAGAATATAACCATATATTTATGGCATATTCTTTTTGTTCTTTTTTATATTATAGTTCATTGTGATTTCTCTTCTTCTTCTTCTTCTCTAAGTATAATTTATTTCCCCAATATTGATTTTTTCATATACTAGAATAAAAACATAAAACCATACAGTGTAAAGTATATTTTCAGAAGTCAAATTTCTCTAGACAATAAAAAATGGATACAAACGTATCCATTTTTTATTGTTATATTCTATTCTAAGAATCCTTTGTAATGTCTCATTACTAATTGTGATTCTAGTTGTTGTACTGTTTCTAGAGCTACACCAACTACGATTAATATTGATGTTCCTCCAAATGCTAAGTTTAATGTTGTAAACCTTAATAGCATTGGTATTACTGCTATTACTGATAAGAATATTCCACCAAATAATGTTAATTTTGATATTATTGATGATAAATATTCTGTTGTTGGTTTTCCTGCTCTTATTCCTGGTATGAATCCACCATTCTTCTTTATATTATTTGATACTTCTGCTGGATTGAATGTAGCATAAGTATAGAAGTATGTGAAACCTACTATTAATAGTAAGTATACTATTGCATTTGCTATACTATATCCAACTGGAACATTTGATGTTGATGTTGCAATTGAAAATTTGTATACTCCTGCCCAGAAACCTGTTTTTGTAGCTATGTCACTTACAAACATTTGAATAATCATTGCTGGAAATGTCATAAAACTACTTGCAAAGATTACTGGCATTACACCTGCCATTACAAGTTTTAATGGTATATGTGTATTTTGTGCTCCTACCATTTTTCTTCCTACTACTCTTTTTGAATATTGTACTGGTACTCTACGTTCAGCTTGTTGTACAAATACAACTCCTGCTACTAATAAGATCGCTCCTATTACTATTCCTACTCCCGTAAGAAGTCCTGTTGTTGAGAAACCTACCGCTGTAAATATTAACTCCCATATCGTTTTTACTGCACTTGGAAGTCCTGCTATGATACCAACAAAGATAATTACTGATATTCCATTACCAATTCCTTTGTTTGTTATTTGATCTCCAAGCCACATTAATATAGCTGTTCCTGCCATTAATGAAATAACTACTGTTACACCTGTTATAAATTCTGAATTTATAAATATTCCTGAATTTTTGTATGATAGATATATTCCTAAACCTTCTACTAATGCTAGTACTACTGTAAGCATTTTTGTATAACGGTTTATTTTGCTTCTTCCTTCTTCTCCACCTTCTTTTGTTAGCCTTTCTAGTGAAGGTATTACCATTGCTAGTAATTGAATAACAATTGAAGCTGTGATATATGGGCTTATTGACATTGCAAATATAGATAACCTTGAGAATGCTCCTCCTGAGATTAAATCTATTAATGCCCCTATTCCTTGCCCATTAAAAGCTTCTGATAACTGGAATGTATCTACTCCAGGTACAGTTATATAACATCCTAATCTAAACACTATTATTAGTATTAATGTATACATTAACTTTTTTCTAACATCTGGTGTTTTTAAAGCATTTTTTAATGTCTTAAACAACTAAATCACCTCTGTCTTTCCACCTAAAGCTTCGATTGTTTCTTTAGCTTTTTTAGTGAATCTTACAGCTTTAACAGTTAATTTTTTATCTAATGTACCTGTTGCAAGGATTACTATTCCATCATTTGCTTTT
>JAAVYV010000072.1 GCA_022791325.1 Clostridia bacterium | reverse complement strand
GTGTTCAAGTTTTATAGCATTCAAACTACAAGCCCATTCAATTTTAGAGAGCAATTCTCTTTTAATCTTGTTTTTCTTCTTTACAATGCTAATCATACCACACCATCCTTCCTTTTTCAAGATAAAGGCGACAAAAAAATCAACCTTTTACAGTTGATTTATCAATGTTTTCGTCTGGTGCGACGATTTTACTTAATGGAGCTACTGGGCGGAATCGAACCGCCGACCTACAGGTTACGAATCTGTTGCTCTACCAACTGAGCTACAGTAGCATATTCGAGGTAGCTTTTTCGCTACCTCTATTATAATTAAAGTTCAAATTCTATTTTGAATGTCTTCCTTTTCCTCTTTTCCTTGTTTTCTCTTCTTCATATTCATTATCAAATAATTCATCTACTTTTGTCTCTTTGCTATCTTCCTTGTCTTCTTTCTTTTCTATTTCCTCTTTTTCTTCATTTTGTGTTTGATTTTCTTTATCATCTAAATTGTCATCATATACATAATCAATATTTGACTTTTCATTTCCGTTTTACATATTTGACTATTAATAATATTATTAATACTAATATTACTAAAGCTATCGCACCATAAATTATAATATTTTTTATATTTAACTTATTTTCAATATTTTGTGCTTCCTGTTTTAATTTATTGGCTTTTATTTGATAATTGACTGTTCGAGTTCCATCTGCTGAAGATACCATTATTGTTATTAAATGTTCGCCATCTTCTATTAAGTTTTCATTTCCAGATATTTCTATTATTGCTCCTTCTTCATTTGCAATAGCTTCTATTTCTAGCTTTTCTAAGTCTTTAAAGCTTACTTCATATTCAAATTTATCTGGTGAAAAACCTTTTAGGTCTACATCTTTTATTTTTAAAGATTGTAGTGCTAATGATGTTGTCTCTTTTTCGTTTGTTAGTATTATTTTATATGTCTTTTTTGTTCCATCTTCTGCTGTTACTTCTGCTGTTATTATATTTTCTCCTACTACAATATTTGTATTTCCTTCTACTTTTACTGTAGATTTTGTATCTTCTGCCTCTGCTATTACTTTTATTTCTTTTTCTTCATATCCATTTATTTTTCCAGTATATTGTAATACATCTGCACTAAATACTGGTGATAGTTCTACATTTTCTATACTTAATGTTTTTAAGTTTGTATTGTTTGATTTTTCTTCTGGTTTTTTCTCGGTTACCAAATTGTTTACTACATATTTAATTTGCCCATTATATGTTACCCTATACCATACATAACCATTTACTTTTTCAGTAGATGTTCCTGTTAACCTTAGCTCTGTTCCTTTTGCTACTTTTGTTGCACTACTAGAAGTTGACCAAGTTGAACGTAAATTTATATCACCAGTAGCATATACAGTTTTGCTTACAGATGTGAATTTTGGTTCTGTTACTGGAGGTTTGCTAGTTGTATTTCCATTGTTTTCTGTATTGCCTGAATTTCCACCTTGATTACTTTCTGTGTTTCCACCATCTGGTGGCTTTGGTGTTTCTTTTGCTTTTACAGTTATATTTATAGTTTTACTTCCTGTAACTTGATTGTAATCTAAAGTATCATCTACTACATCTGTTGCTGTTACAGTTATAGTTGCTGTTCCCTCTGCTCTTGCTGTTAGTGTAATTCCTGGATCCATAGATTTTCCATCAACGAAAGTGTTTGTACTACTTACTGAAACAACATTTGGGTTTGATGACTTTACACTAAATTGTCCTGCACACCCTGACGTTGATATTGAAAGGTTTGTGGTTCCATTTGGTTCTAAGCTCGTAGATGCTGTTGCTGAGAAAGTTCCTGTTGCTTCAGCTTTACAACATAATAATAAAATTAGTATTATTGTTGTTATCGTAATTATTAATAAATTTTTCTCTATTTTCTTCATATATTATGTTCTCCTTATAATTCTATATTAGTTATAGACATTATTTTATTTTTTATCATCATATAATCAATTGTACTTATATTTCCGTCTTTGCTTACATCTGCTGCTTGTAGGCTATAACCTGATAAAATATCTGTTTTCATTATATGGTTTTTAATCTTCATATAGTCTATTGTTTTTACTAAGCCATCACCATTAATATCTCCCATTTTTACAACTGTATATTTTTGATTATCAATAGTCACAGTATAACCTGTTCCAATGTTTCCACTACTTACAGTCTCGCCTTTTGCATTTTTTACTGTTACCTGTTTACCATTATTTTTTTCTTTTATTGTCTCTACTGTTGTTTCTGGTTCACATATTAATTTATCATTTTCTAATTTAAATTTATTATTTGCTTCTTGTAGTTTTATATAATTTTGTGCGATATATCCTTGTCTTCCATCTGGTAGTTTCACTCTATCCCAAATATAACCATTTAAATCATATTGATTTTTCTCTATTCTTGTTAGTTTTTGTCCTGCATTTAGTAGGGTTATTGCTGTTTCATCTGTTCCTGGGCCATTTCTTAAATATACTCCTGTAGTTGTTACTACATTTTCATTACAATTTGTTATATCGTCAATTTGTGTTAAATACCCACTTGATACATATCCTTTTCTTCCATCTGGTAAAACTACTTTATCCCAATATATTCCATCTATTGCAGTATTAGCCTTTTCTATTCTTAATAGAGTATAACCTCTATTAAGTTCTACTACTATATTTTCATCTGATGCAGTACTTGTAGTGCTTCTTACTCTAACACTATTTCCTTCTATTTTTACATTCTGTGTAACTATGCTTTTTGATACAGGTTCTCTACAAGGAATGCTTGGCATATTTTTGTATACAGGTATTCTAAATTCTATTGCATTTTCTATAAATCCTAACTCTTTATAAGTATTTCTTGCTGTTCTTCCTTCTGTTAAACATACTGAAACATTTTGCATGTATTGATATGTAAATAAAGTATTATCGCCAAGACAATCTACATCAAACTTTTGTAAGTATATTGTATCAGCACCTTCATTTATATAATCTTTTGCTAAAACTTTTGCACCTTCTTTTATAGAAATTTCAGGGTTTGTCCAACCTTTATCTTTTGCATGTTGCAAACCTTTTCTTATAACTTCATCATCTTTTTTTCCTGATGCTTTTATATTCATAAAATTGTAATATCCTACAAATCCAGGGTATTCTCCTGTAGCGGTAGAACCTGGTTTACTACCAGTTCCTTGTTCTTGCTTTAGCCTAGCTGCCAAATGATATGGACTTATTTCTGCTTCTTTAGCTGCTTCCATTATTATTTGTGCATAACTTTTTTCTAAAGTCCCTATACTTCCATCTGTTTTTCTATATGTATTTGTTTGCATATAACCCATATTTGCAATTATTTTTTGTACACCCTCAATTGTATGAATTTTCCCATTATATGATAAATTTTCAAATTGGAATATATATTCATCATTTATCCAGTTTCTAGGATCTATATAGTAAGATATAGCCGCTTCTGATGCACATCTCCACGAACTTCCACCGTACAGGGTTATTTCCACATACGCTACATCTCCATTCACTTGACTTATAATCTGGAACAACATTTCTTCCATGTACTTTTTCTTCTTTTATAAGTTCACTCCATTCAATATCAGTATAAAATATTGTAAATTTCCAATTAGGATGAGCTTTTTTCATTGCTTCTATTAATTCTTTATACCCTGGATAATTTGATATTTTATTTGCATCATATTCTTCATTTGATTGATGATA
Source organism: Clostridia bacterium (assembly GCA_022791325.1). Lineage (GTDB taxonomy): Bacteria > Bacillota > Clostridia > TANB77 > CAG-508 > UMGS1663. Next base: position 20,547 of record JAAVYV010000072.1, on the reverse strand, counting down.
TATATCCCTATATAGTATTGCTTGTACCTTATTTTCATTTATAAAATTTATTAATATATATGTTACTAAAGTTAGAATAGTTATTATACTCATTAATTTACTGCCTATAATTTTAGCCCTATTTTTCACTTTAATTCCTCCTTATTTTTTGACAAATTTCTACAATAGAAGTATATCATTAAGGTAAAATCAAGTCAATAAATTTGATTAAACTTACAAAAATGTAATATTTTAGTAACATTTAAAATATTGGAGCAGAAATTAGGCTAACTACTAATAATAACCAATAAAAATAGAGCATTTTGAAGTAGAATTTACAAAATACTCTATTTTTTATTTGGTGTTTGATTTTCTTACATCTAACTCATTTTAAGTAATTTATCCTCTGCAACATCCACAACCAAAGTTAGTGAATAATAGTAAGAATATTATTATGAAGAATAATATTTCAGAGTCTCCATTACATCCACATCCGCCAAAAAAATTACTTAAAAATCCACCATTGTTTCCACAGCCACAATTGTTGTTGCATCCTGAATTATTATTGCAACCACAACCATCATTACATCCACAGTTTCTTATTTCTTCTTGCATGTTTAGCCCTCCCTTTTTTATTTTCATAGTTTTTCTATGATTATTATATAATATAGTATGCTTTTTTTAATTTTTGTGTTACAATTAAGTTAGCTCTTATGAGCAAAGCGAATTAGAGATAATTTATTCAATGGAGCAAAACAACATTGTAAACCTTAGAAAAGCACTTATTCATTGTGGCTTATCTTTAATATTAGAGAACAAAAGTGGCTTCGCCACGCGGGTTGCCAAAGGCAGCGTCCACTGCAAATGTGAAATCTATTTTTAAAAGTCGATTTTTCCTATTAAACAAAAACAGGTTGCCTTTTAGTAGCTACCCCTACAATATAGAATATATTTTAAAAGTTTATTTTCTATATAAAAATAAAGGGCATAATTCGGTAAATGCTCTCAGGTATTCCTTACCGATTAAGCCCCTACAATATAAAATATATAAATAATAATAAATGAAGGGATAAATATATGAAAAAAATTGAATTACTTTCTCCTGTTCGGAGATTTTGAATGTTTAAAAGCTGCTGTACAAAATGGCGCAGATAGTGTATATTTTGGAGCTGCTAATTTTAATGCTAGAGCTCAAGCTACTAATTTTGATTTAACTAATTTAAAAGAAGCTATTAGCTATGCCAAGCAAAGAGGTGTAAACACTCACCTTACCTTAAATACTTTAATAAAAAATGAAGAATTTGAAGATGCTGTTTTACTTGCTGGGAAAGCTTATGAATTTGGAATTGATGCAATTATTGTTCAAGACTTAGGTTTAGCTAAGACTTTAATAGAAAACTTTCCAGATTTGCCAATACATGCAAGCACTCAAATGACCATACATAATTTAGAAGGTGTACTTGAAGCAGGGAAACTAGGATTCAAACGTGTTGTACTTTCTAGAGAACTTTCATTAGAAGAAATTACATATATTTGTGCACATTCTAATGTTGAAATTGAAGCTTTTATACATGGTGCATTATGCATTTCATATTCAGGGCAATGTTTATTTTCTAGCATGGTTGGTGGAAGGTCTCGGAAATCGTGGCAGATGTGCCCAGCCATGCAGGCTTCCTTATAAACTTGAAGCAAACGGGATAGACTTCCCATTGGGGACGTTTCCTAATGGGAACTTCCCAAAAGGGACAGATTTCCCAAAAGGAAACGTCCCTAATGGGAATGGTTACCTGCTAAGTACTAGAGATTTGTGTGGTTTGGAGTTTATTCCTGATTTGATTAACGCTGGGGTTATGTGTTTTAAAATTGAGGGTAGAATGAAGTCACCTGATTATGTTGCTACTGTTACTAGAATTTATAGAAAATATATTGATTTGGCTTTATCTGGTAAACCTTATGTTATTGATGAAATAGATAAAAAAGAACTTATGCAAGTTTTCAACCGTGGTGGATTTTCTCGGTGGGCACCTTTCTAATACTGCTAATAAGGATTTGGTTTATTCTAAAAAGCCTAACCATATGGGTATTTATATTGGTAATGTTTCTAATTTCAAACCTAATAAAGGGCACATTTTCTTTAATTTAACTGATTCTGTTTCTATTGGTGATACTATTGGTTTTGAAAATGAAGATACTAAGTATACAGTTTCTGAACTTATGATTAAAGGAAAAAATGTTACTACTGCTAATAAAAAGCAATTAGTGGAAATTGGTAGAATGAAGGGTAATATTCATATTGGTGATAGAATTTATAAACTTGCTAGTAAAGAGCTTTCTGAAAATAGCAAACTTTCATATAGCACAGAGAACAACAAAGTTTCTCTTTCTGCATTTGTAGAGGTTAAAGAAAATGAACCTATAAAACTTACTGTTAGCACAAACCTTTGCAATAATGAGTTTTTTAATAATATAACTGTTCACCAAAAATCTGATATGGCCGCTGTTAAGGCAAATTCTAGACCTATTGATGAAGATAGAATTAAGACTCAAATTTGTAAAACTAATAATACTATTTTCAAATTTGAAGATGTTGAGGTGAATTTAGGAGATAATTTATTTATTCCTTCTATTAGTGTTTTAAATGAACTTAGAAGAAACTGCTTGGAGGAAATTTTAGCTATTTCTAATTCTAGAATTATTAGAAAAGGTAAAAATGTTAAATTAGGTTTGTCCTCTTGTAATAAAAAAGTAAGTATAAAAAACAGGAAAATTTCTCTTCTTCTTAATGTTATAAATAAAGATATTGACTATACTTTAATTAAAAATGTTGATAATGTGTATATACCTTTAAAATATTTTTCTAATAAAAAACTTGAAGATACTTTGCATTCTATTTGTGATAATTTTAATACTTATATTTATTTACCTACAGTTATAAAGGCTAATTACAAAAACCTTTTAAATAACATTGTTTCAAATTCTATTGATAAATTTAACATTAAAGGATTTGTTATTTCTAACATTTCTTCATGTATATTTATTAGCAATTTGAAAGAAAAATATGGTGATAAATTTGAGTATATTGCAAATTATACTTTAAATGTTTATAACAACTATACTGATAAAGTACTTCAAAATTTGGGTGTAAGCAAAATCACTTTATCTCCTGAACTTAATAGTTCTACTATTAATTCTATTTGTGAACATAAGCTTACAAGTAATGAACTAATTGTTTATGGAAGAACTCCTTTAATGACTTCTAACTACTGCTTACTTGGAGGTACTAATAAATGTTACCCTACTTGTGGTAGTAAATGCAAGGAAGATGTTAAATACTATTTAAAAGATAGACTAGGCTTTAGCTTTAGAATTATGCCTGATAGTATTCAAACAGTTACTACTATTTATAACAGTAAAATAACTTCTATTAATGGTTCAGATTTTAATGTTAATTCTTACAGAATTGATGTTATAGATGAAAGTATTGATGAAATAAATGATATTGTTAATGTTGTTTTGGAAGGCAATAGATTAGAGGGTAAAGATTATACTAATGGAAATTTGAATAGAGAAATTTAGAAAAAAAGTAAAGATTTGGGACGCGTCCAAATCTTTACTTCTTTTCTAGAAAAATGTTATTTAGTTCCTACATATTTATCGTGCATTTCTTCCCAACTTTCTCTTAGTTCTTTATGATTTTCTTCAATAATAGGTTTTATACTTCTATTTAATTCTTCGACATCTGCTTTACTTACAGTTTTTACAATTTCCTTGGAAACTTTAGTAATTGTTGCTGGTATTGCCTTTTGTTTCATTTTTTCTGCCATTGATGTCATATAAATTTACCTCCTTACAATAATCATTGTTGATAGGTTCCTATTTTATTTATTGAATCATGTGAATATAATAGCATATATATTTTATTCTTTCAACATCTTTTTCTTATTTAATGCTTTGCACTTAATTTTATTATTAAATCCATATCATCATCTTTTGCTGTTTTATTTTTTCTGATTGCTCCACATTTTTTACATTTGAATATTATTATATATCCTTTTTTACTATCTATTTCTAGTCCTATTGGCTCTAATGTTCCGTGGCATTCTTCTAGCCTATCTCCAGGGTTTATATCTACGTGTTTTGAGTGTAAACAATGTGGGCAGTGGTTTCTGCATGAATAACCTAGTTTTTCTACTTTCTCTCCACAATTTTCACATATAAATTCTTCATCTATTTCTGTAAATTTACCTGCCATTTTTTATCCTTTCTGATACTTTAATTTTGTAATTTAATATTAATGTAGGGGCGATTAGTAATCGCCCGCTCTTCGAAGAAATTACCCTAATATTTATATTTATTTAAGCAATTTCGTTGGAACACGGGCCATTAATAATCGCCCCTACATCTATTTCTAATTTTGATTTATTATTAAAGGAGTGTCCCCGGCGTTCCGAATTCGGAACGGAAAGGACCGTCCCTAGCGTGCTACTCTTCGAATATGCTGTTTCCTAAAAATTCTTGCAGAAGTGAATTTTTTGGTATATATTCGGTATCTATTGGTTCAAAGTATTTTAGGAATTTGCATAGTCTTTTTGCTTCTGAGTATTCTTCATCTTCTGGAGTTATTTGTTCGAATAGTGGTAGTGCATAGTTTCTTAGGGCGTTTATTTCGTATATTAGTGAGGTGTTAAACATTACGTCTGCTTGTTCTTGGTATGGGAATATGTTTTTTTCTTCTCCGGCTGTTACTGAAGCCCATGCTCCTAAGGTTCTTTTGGCGTTGTAGCCTCTAAATTGATTGTCTCTTACTGTTCTTCTTATTATTCTTGTATCCGTTGTTGATATTCTGTTGTAGTAATCTATATTTAGTACTGTTAGTGCACTTATATATATTTTAAATTTTTGCGAAGTTGGTATTGATGGTGTTAGGTTGTCATTTAAACAATGTATTCCTTCCATTACTAATACTTCATCTTCTTCTAGTCTCATTGTGTTTCCTAAATACTCTTTGTGACCTGTTTTGAAATTAAATGTTGGCATTTTTATTTCTTCACCTTTTAAAAGCTTGCATAAGTCATCATTTAATAATTGTAAGTCTACTGCTTCTAATGCTTCAAAATTTAGTTTTCCATTTTCATCAATTGGTGTCTCTTCCCTTTCTACAAAGTAATTATCTACGGAAATTGTTTTTGGTTTTATTCCGTTTAATCTTAGCTGTATTCCTAACCTTTTTGCAAATGTTGTCTTTCCTGAAGATGATGGCCCTGCTATTAGTATTATTCTTTTTTCTTTATTTTTTGCTACTTGATCTGCTATTTGTGAAATCTTCTTTTCATGAAGTGCTTCTGATATTAGTATTAGTTCTTTTGCTTTTCCTTCACGTATTATTTTATTTATTTTGTCTATATTACATACACCTAATGCTTTATATATATCATCATATTCATCTAATGTTCTTAGTAATTTTTTTGTTTCTTCATATGGCATTATTTTATTTGGTTCTTTTTTACTTGGATATCTTATTAAAAATCCATTATTATATTTCATTATATCAAATAGTTTTATAAAACCTGTTGATATTGGCATAACTCCAAAGAAATAGTTATAATATCCTTCACAAAAATATAAAGACATTGTATCTTTTTGCTTATCTTCTAGTTGTGCTTTTCCTATAGTTGTATTTTCTTTTCTTAAAAACTCTATTGCCTTTTCCCTTGGTAGTTCTCTTTTTTCTATTTTTAAATTTGCATCTATTATTTCTTGCATTTTTTTTCTTACGTTTTCTATCATTTCTTCAGTAGGTGTAGTGTTTTTAAGCTCACATATCATACTACTTTTTAATTGATAATTTACAGTAAGCAATATTTCTGGATATAATTCTTTAAAAGCCATGGACATTATAAATAAAAGCCCTCTTGTATAAATTCTTGCTCCATCCCTATCAGTAGTAGTTAATAATTCTATCTTATCATTATTTTGTAATTTATAATTTAAGTTTTTTACTTCATTATTAACCATACATGCAACAATATTATTGTTTTGTTCTATCTTTTCTTCAAAAACATCTATTACTCTGTCATTTTCGTTTACGTCAATTTCCATATTTCTATATATTATTTTCATATACATTTTTCCTTTCAATTATATTTAAAATTATTATATCCTATTTTATATAAATGTCAACATTGGAAATTGATAGAACTTTATTAAATTAGTTGTATGGCAATCGCTTAAATTTTTAGAAAAAAATAAGAATTGTGTGTTTTCAATATGTAAGTTTTTTTATCCGATTGCCATAAATTACTTTACATTTTGTATGATTTATGATAAATTACATATACAAATTATATATATACTCGCCTACTATAATTAGTAGAGGAAAGGATAAGGACACTTTAATATGAACAAAGATAATTCTATTTCTACTGCTATTGAAAATGTTAAAAATTTAATTAGTCACATTAAATCATTAGAACTACAAATTAGGGGATTACAAGAAGTATTAGACCATAAGGGAACAGAAAAGAAAGCTTTTAATAGAAATTGGCAAAAAAAATGCAATCACCCAGAATTTTATAAAATTACTATACCAGAAGAAGGAATTCCTTCTGCAGATAATAAAAATTCGAAAAATCGTTTTGGTCCAAGAGATGAACTTTCTTATATTGGTAATATACATCCTGCATTTACTAAATATTTATTTGAAAGAAAGTGGCCTAAGCATAACAGATATTGTCCTAGTTCTGAAATAGAATCACATCCAAAAATGATATTTTGCAAATGTAGTGTATGTGGATTAGAGATAACTGAAATAAAGTCTGTAGAATACGTTAAAGAACTAGAAATACAGCGGCTTAAAGATTATAGAGATCCTAGTTTTGATTTAATAACACCTATTTCTGATATAGCCCAAAATTTATATCATAAAAAAATTGAAGAATTTACTTCATTAGAGCAAGAAATTGAAGATTTACATTTAAAGCAAGAAAAATTAAAGGAAGAATTAAAAAAACTTCGACAAGGAGCTAATGAAATTGCTGAAATATTAAATAACGAATTAGGCATTAAGCATACCGAATACGTTTGTCAACGTTCTTTTGTAGATCCCGTTTATACGGATAGATTTTATAAAGATTAAAAAGCAAGTACTCTAACATTACAAAAGTTAGGGTGCTTGTTTTTATTATAAAAAGTCGATTGCTTTTTAATTTACTAAATATTTTTTCAATTATATTGTTTATTATACATATTTTTCACTTTCTCGGAAAATATATAATTATATTATACGTTAAAAAGGATTGAAATATATGGATTTTAAAAAAGTTTTTAATGACTTATTTACTTGGCAAGATCAAGAAGAGTACAATTTTGAATTACCTGAAAATTATAGTGAAAATAAGTTTTCTACCTCTGAGGAAGATGCGGTCGTTACACCTAAAAATATTTTTCCTAGTATCGAGCTTAACCTTGAATATTTAAAAACTAGGTATAATACTTTAATTAATAGTGACATTATTATAAGAGAATTTATCCTTTTAGCTCGAGGCAAACAATATAAAGCTTTTTTACTTTTTATTGATGGAATGGTTAATACTGATTTAATTAATAATTATGTACTTAAGCCTTTAATGCTTAGAAACTCTGCTAATACTTTTGATAGCAATGAAGACAATATTATTTCAGAGGCTAAAACTAATAATATAACCGTTAGAAAAGTAAAAAAATTTAATATACTTGAACATATTTCTAGTTCTTTGCTCCCACAAAATAGCGTCTCTGAAAATGAAACTTTTGAAGAACTTATAAATGGTATAAACTCTGGAAATTGTGCTTTATTTGTAGATACTTTAAATGTTGCTTTTAATATAGATGTAAAAGGTTTCAAACAAAGAAGTGTGGATTCTCCTCAAAATGAATTAGTTATAAAAGGTCCTCATGAGGCTTTTGTTGAAAATATAAGAACTAATACTTCTCTTATTAGAAGAATTGTTAATAATGAAAATTTGATTGTTGAAAATATAGAAGTTGGTAATATTACTAAAACCAAATGCGCTCTTATTTATATGAAAGATATTGCAAGTTCTGACTTAGTTGCTGAGGTAGAATATAGACTTAACAACTTAAAGGTTGATTCCGTTCTTTCAGCTGGTGAGCTAGAACAATTAATTTCTGATAGTAATGATTTGGGACTTCCAAAAGCTTTATCTACCGAAAGGCCTGATACTGCTTCTAGGCATTTACTTCAAGGTAGAGTTATTATTATTGTTAATGGTACCCCTTTTGCTTTAATTGTTCCTGCTACTTTAGTAGATTTTTTATCTACACCTGAAGATGTTAATTTAAAACCAGGATTTGCAAATTTTTTAAAAGGTATACGTTTTTTAGCGGCTGCAATAACCTTATTACTCCCTGGTATATATGTTGCAATAACTAGCTATCATCAGGAAATTTTTCCAACTGAACTCCTCTTTTCTATACTTGCTTCAAGGGAAAATGTACCATTTCCTGTAATTGTAGAGATTTTGGCTATGGAAATAGCTTTTGAGCTTATTCGTGAAGCATCACTTAGAGTCCCTTCTCCTATTGGTTCAACTATTGGTATAGTTGGTGCATTAGTAATAGGTGAAGCTGCTGTTAGTGCGAGCATTGTTAGTCCTACACTTATAATTATAGTAGCAATTACCGCAATTGCCTCATCTGCTATTCCAGACTTTTCATTTGGTTTTCATTTAAGGTTATTCAGATTTTTGTTTATTTTACTTGGATATATGGCTGGATTTTTAGGAATTAGCTTAGGCTTATTTGTATATATTTCGATAGTAGCAAATATGAAATCATTTGGTTTAACCACTACAATACCTTTTGCACCTTATGTACGTTCTAAGGCAAGTAAATACTTTCTTGAACCTATTTGGAAAAGAGAGCATAGACCTGCTTATTTAGACCCTAAAATTTCGAAAACTCAGGATAATATCAGTATGAAATGGAGATACTGAATGTGCATCTGTCGCTACAGTTAATAGTGAATAATTAATAGTCAATGGATTTAGTTCAAGTATTTAGACACATTTTTTTACACTTTTTTATAAAGATTATGCTGTTTTTTTATAGTATAATCTTTCTTTTTCATTTGGTGTTATATATCCTAAACTACTATGTATTCTTTTGTTGTTATACCAACTTACTATAAATTCAAATATTGCTAATCCTGCTTCTGTCTTTACTTTTCCATATTTCTTTATCCAATTATATATCAACTTTTTTTCTAGGTCATATTCACTTACTAACTCTGCTACTTTTTTCCCTGATTCGTACAAGGCTACTATTGTTTTCTTAAATTCTTCTGTATAACTGTTATATTGTTTACTCATAGACACTTACCTCTTTTCTGTTTTTATTTTAACATCTTTTTTTGTAAGTGTAAAATTTTGTGTCTATATTTCTATTATAACACCAATAATATACTTTTTCTTTTGGTGTTCCACTATATTTAAAAGAATTTATAGAAGATAGTATTTTACCACAAGTAGGACATCTTACAATACCAGTAAATAAATGTATATACTCTCCATAATTTGAGTGTTTATTTCTTTCTAGCACTTTTCTAGTGATATTCCATGTTTCCATATATATAATTGGCTCACAGTAATTTTCAACTCTTAAAATATCTTGTGGCTTTCTGCAATATTTACCATATTCAAATATACCAATATAAATAGAATTGGTAAGTATTTTATAAACTCTATCACTTGTCCATTTTCCTGCTTTTAAATAAGCATTATTTCTTTCATAGTTGTTGCAATACTTCTAATTGATTTACCTTGCTTACATAGTTCAAATACTTCTTTAACCACTTTTGCTTCAATAGGCTCTATTTCTAAATGACCTGTTTCACTATTTCTAATATAGCCATAAGGTGCTTTGGCTGGATGTACTTTTTCTAATGCCATTTCTTCCATAGCACGCTTGGCTCTTGCTCCAATTTCTTTTCTTTCTCGTTACCCAAATACTAAGTTCATCCCAAATATCATTTCACCATTTGCAGTATATACATCATAAGGCTCTAATATTAATTCTATTTTGACATCATGTTCTTCACAATAGTTTAAAATCCAGAATCCATCATAGTTATTTCTAGTTAATCTATCTACTTTTATAGCAACTATTACTTCAATTTTGTGTGATTTAATATCCTTTAGTAATCTTTGCATTTCTGGTCGCATTAAATCTTTTCCAGAATGTCCTGCATCATTATATACATCTACAATATCATAATTGCTCTTTTCACAATATTGTTTTATCATTTGTAATTGTGAAGCAATTGAATAACCATTATCCCTTTGGTCATCTGTTGATACTCTTACATAAATTCCACATCTCATAAAATATTACCTCCTACTTTACCTGTGAATTTTTTAATGTTTTGTATAGTAAATTTGTAAAAAACTTTTAAAAATTTTTGCTCTCTCATATGTTTGCTCAAAAAGTGCATTTTCGCACCCCTAGTTTAGGAAAAAATTTAAATTTTTTTATAAATTTTCAAAATAGAAGATTAAATTTTTAATTTTATGAGAATTTGTTTAATTTCTTTTAAATTATACTTTTGTTCATGTTCTTTAATATAGAATGGCTTATTAGCTATCTCATTTACTTTATATTCGTAAATAGTAAGAGTAGATGGATATGTAATCAAATATTCAGTAGGATTAATAAACTGTAAATTAGTAGCCTTTAGATGCTTAATTTTGCCATTCTTAACTGTATAATCATAAGTTTTAATAATTTCTAGTATTTCATCATTAGGCTTTAATTCTTGTGCTGTTTCAAACTCAAACATAAAAAATGCCCTCCTTTCTGGAAAGAGAACATTTTAATTATAGATATAAAAACAACCTACAAATTTTATAATTCGTAAGTTGCTATAAATTGGAGCAGGTAGAGGGAATCGAACCCTCGTCATCAGCTTGGAAGGCTGAGGTAATAGCCATTATACGACACCTGCATTTTTTATTTTTTCCTGTTCCTCAGGACATTTTCTATTATAGCTTTTTTTATTTTATTTGTCAATACTTTTTTTAAAACTTTTTTATTTTTTTTATTTTTTTATTTCTATTGAATTTATTTGTGTTTTGATATACTATATATGAAGATTAAATTTATTGTTTACTAAGGAGGAAAACTGATGCCTAATAAAACAAAAGACGTGGCTATTTTAAATGAAAAAGAAAATGTAAAAAAAGCATCTGTTAATAATACAAAAAGTGCTAGCAAAAATAAAACTATTAGTAATACTCAAAGTTCTAGCAAAGTAGTTAAAACTACTAAATCTACTTCTAATAAAAAAACAGGTAGTTCCAAAGCTAGTAAAAAAACTTCTTCAAGTAGTGGTACTAAAAAAAGTGCCTCTTCTAGTTCTAAAAAATCTACTAGTAAAAATGCTTCTAAAAAAACAAGCACATCTAAAAAAACTGTTTCTAAAACTAGTAGCACTTCTGCTAATAAGAAAACTAAAAATAGTGCTCATATTTTAGAATATTATGATTTGCCTTATAGATATAACGAAACTATTGTTAAAGTACTTGTTCAAACACCTAGTGTACTTTTCGTGTATTGGGATATTTCAGATGAGGATAAGCAAAATTATATTGATAAATATGGTGAATACTTTTTTAATGATACTAAACCTGTTTTAGTTATTTATAATGAAACTTTACATTATAGTTTTGAAGTTGATATTAATGATTTTGCTAATAGTTGGTATTTACATGTTCCAGATAGTAATTGTACTTATAAGGTAGAACTTGGTAGAAGACCTATTAATAAATATGCTAAAATTGATAATTATTTATATATATCTTCTTCAAATAATATGGATGCTCCTAATGACCATATTTTATTTGATAGTTTAAATAATAATGTTTATTTTAGAAATTTAAAAACAAATGCTAATTCTAAAAAAGATCTTTCTTTATCTTTATTTAAAAAGGTTGGTAAAATATATGATGTACAGAATTTTTATAAAACAATGTATGAGAATGAAGATATTGACTTTGATAGGTTGAGTTTTAGAAGATTACCTTCGTCATAATATATAAATTGTAGGGGTCGCCCTTTGGGCGACCTACTTACCTATTTATATTTTAATGAAACATTAATATATATGATGATTATTGGGTCGCTCAAAGACCGACCCCTACAATAAAAGATATCACCATAAAAGACATCACAAAAAAAGATAGAGCAAAGGAGAAACATATGAATGAACCAAAAGGATATGTAAGCTTTGTGCTTCATGCACATTTGCCTTTTATACATCACCCAGAAAGTGAAGATTATTTAGAGGAGCAGTGGCTTTTTGAAGCTATTTCAGAAACCTACATTCCTCTTCTTTTAAATTTCAAAAAATTAGTGGAGGAAAAAGTCGATTTTAGAATTACTATGTCTCTTACTCCCCCTCTACTTAATATGCTTGATAATAAGCTTTTACAAAAAAGATATATTGCATATTTAAAAGAACATATTGAACTTGCTAAAAAAGAGATTATAAGAACTTCTGATAATGAAAAGATTAATGAACTTTCTAAATATTACTTTGAGAGATATTCAAATGACTTACATATTTTTAAAGATATTTATAAATGTAATTTAATAAATGGTTTTAAACATTTTCAGGACTTAGGTGTATTAGAAATAATTACATGTGGTGCAACACATGGCTACTTCCCTATTTTATATGTTACTGAGCAAACTGTTAAAGCTCAAATTGCAGTAGGTGTTCAAACTTATGAAAAATACTTTGGAAAAAAACCTCGTGGAATTTGGCTTCCAGAATGTGGTTATGTTCCTGAAGCTGATAAATATTTAAAAGAATTTGGAATTGAATACGCTATTACAGAAACTCATGGCATTTTATATGCAAACCCTACCCCTATTTATGGTACATATGCACCAATAGTTTCACCTGATGGTCTTGTATGTTTTGGCCGAGATTTATCTTCTTCAAAGCAAGTATGGAGTTCAATTAATGGTTACCCTGGTGATTACAATTATAGGGAATTTTATAGAGATATTGGTTATGATGCACCTTATGATTATATAAAACCATATATTGCTTCTAATGGAGTACGTGTTCACACTGGTATTAAGTACCATAGAATAACTGGAAAAAGTGAGGAAAAAGATATTTATAATCTGCAGTGGGCCAAAGACTCTGCCAATAGTCAAGCTAGTCATTTTATAAACTCTAGAAAAGAACAAATTGAAAAAGCCTCTTTAAATATGGATAAACCTCCTATTATTCTATGCCCTTATGATGCTGAACTTTATGGTCATTGGTGGTATGAAGGCCCATATTGGCTATATGTTCTATTTAAGAAAATTTATTTTGATCAAAGTGATTTTAAACTTATCACACCTAGCGAATACATAGATAAATTTCCTGAAATTCAAGTATGCATGCCTTGCCGTTCTAGTTGGGGTGCAAATGGTTATAGTGAAGTATGGCTAAATGAAGAAAATGACTATGCTCATAGGCACTTACATAATGCTGGTAATAAAATGGTTGAGCTTACACACAAATTTATTAATGAGCAAAATCCTATTAAAATAAAAGCATTAAATCAATGTGCTAGGGAACTTTTACTTGCTCAAAGTAGTGATTGGCTATTTATAATAACTAATAAAACTATGGTTGACTATGCAAAAAAAAGGATAAAAGACCATATTGGTAGATTTAATAAACTATATGAGCAAATTAATAATAATAACATTGATGAGGAATTCCTAAATTCTATATATGAAAAGGATTGTATTTTTCCAGAAATTGATTATAGAATTTACTTTTAAACCTCTTAAACAAGTGGTTAGCCAATGGGGATGGAGATTTTGACTTCCTATTGGCTCCCATTGGCTCATTAAAATTTATTTTTTAATTTGCACAAGCTTCCAAATCATAGCTTCTTTCATAAAATATGTATATCTAAAGTTTTTTAGTAGATACTATTTTTGAAAGGGGATTTTTTTCGCATATGAAATCTTTTTGTATAAAAACTAATAATATGAAAATAAGAGACTATCTACTAAATAGTTTGGCATCTACTGACTTTGAAAATATTTATTATATAGGAAGGAAGTTCAAGTTATATGAAAATGTTATTGTTCATTATACAGGTGAATTAGAATGTGATTTTCTTAATATATTATCTAACATTATTTCTGATTGTATACTTGTATTTTTTGAACCTTTTTTAATAAAAAGAAGTCTAAACTTTAATTATTTCTATTTTGATAACTTTGAAAAGAAACTAATTGAAGAAAATTGTTATAACTATATTGCTTCAAATGAAGATGAAACTCTAAAATTTAGAAAAGATGAGATTTGGCCAAGTGTTTTAAAATATATTTCTGAGAATAAAGCTATGGTATTAGATGGATTTGTTAATTTTAGACTTGATACTTATTTACAAACTATTGATGATGTTGTTGATTATTCCGTTAATAAATATATTGTTGAAAAAGAATATACTGAATTTATAAATTTACTCAAATTATATATAGATTCTAAAAACTCTGAAACAGATTTAGTCCACCTTATATATACAAATGGAGAATCAATACTTTTGGATAATAGACAAAATATTATATCTCTTTCCGACAATATTTTTGAAGCAAAATACCTATCAGATATATCTTTTTCTTCAAATGATTATGCATTAAACGCTCTTCTAACTCTTCTACCTAAAAGAATTGAGCTTCATATTATTGGATTTGAAGATGACTTTATAAATACTTTAAAATTAGTTTTTGGTTCACGCATTTTTATATGCAAAGAATGCAATATATGTAGAACTTATAAAATTTTAGCTAATAGTAATATCAAAACTTAAAATTAATAAAAATGGTGACTTTCTATATTATAAATATGTAAAAAATCACCATTTTTATTATTTTTATATACTAGGAAAATACTCTATTTTAAGTTCAAAATGTATCGGCGATTAGTAATCGCCCACGCGTGGCGAAGCCACTTTCTTGTTTATTTTATTCTATATTATCTATTCCTCCTTCTATATTATATAACTCTTCATAGCCTTTTTTCTTCAATATACTTATAGCTTTCTTACTTCTAGTTCCACTTTGGCAATATACTATAATTGGACTATTTTTGTTTGGAATTACCATTTCAATTTCTTGATTAATATCATATAAAGGTATATTTATACTTCCATCTAAGTGTTCTTCTTTATATTCTTGCTCACTTCTTACATCTAGCAATATACATTCATTATTGCCTTCTAATATTTGTTTTGCATTTTTATAATCTATATTGTTTTCTGTTTTGCAACCTCTATACTTTTTAAATAATTTATATATTTTCATTTTTAATTCTCTCCTTGTTTTAAATATATTTTTCCTTAATTTTAAATACGCAAAAATGGACATATTCAATATATTATATTAAATATGTCCATTTTTGTGTATTATATTCTTATTTCTTTTTTTGCTCACTAGTAATTTTTTCTTCTTTATTTTCCAATTCATTAAATATCGTAAATGTTACAAATACATATATTGCAATTGCCATTGGAACTGTAACTACATTTATTTGTAGCCTTGTAATTGCAAGTATACTTATATATAAAATTTGTGCTAATATGTTCATTCCTATTATTCTTGCTAGTACTTCGAAAATATTTATTTTTCTAAACCTTACTCCTGCATATATTATTATAATTACTAATGATAATGCTATTGGGAATATATATGGTTTTATTATGTCTCTTATTCTTAAACTTGCATTTTCTGTTATTATTAAATCTTTTACTTCATTTGATATTCCATATGTTTCATTTACTTTTTTATTTATTTGTTCTATTTGCTCATCTGTCATGTCTTTTGCTATTATTGAAACTATTTCTTCATATACTTCTACTTTTTGTACTATTATTTCTTTATTTCCTATTACATCTTTTGCTATTTGCTTTATTTCATTTATATCAAATTGTTTCCCGATATTTATTTCTATTTGTTTATTTGGTGAATATTTAAGTCCTACATTTAAACCTTTAAAACCAGTTATAATTGCTCCTATAACTATAATACAAGCAAGAACTATATATATTATTTTTTTATTTTTCATCTTTTATTTTTCCCTCCTTAGTTTTTAACACTTCCTAATAATGCTCTTGTAATGCTTAAGTTATATAATAGGTTTATTGCTATACCCCAGAACATTATCATTCCAAAACTAAATATAGGTAGCCAGCTATTGAATGTAAATACTATTGCAATTGCTAATACTGGTACTAATGTTAGTGCAAATTTTAAAATTCCTTTTTTGTGTGTTTCTTTTTCACTATTTAGTAATTTTAGTATCAATATATAATTTATTATAATAGATAATACTATTCCTATTATTCCATTTACTGTTATAACTACATTTGTATATCTTAAAACTAATAATAGTATTGCTATATATCCTACTAATGATATCGATGCTAATATACCTTTTTCTTTATATTTTATTACCAAATATATCATCAATGCAGTTACTGCTATAACAGTTACTGATGCAAATATTGCTATATTTTGGTTTGTTACTTCTGATGCTATATATTGATTTTGATTAATTTGATAAACTATTGGTGTTTTTCCGTTATCTAATAATGCTGCTAAATTTCTTGCTCTTGTTAAATTTTCTTGCAATTCTTCTGAAGTTGCACTTGAAGAACTTGAGCCAACTGATATTTGTAATATACCATTTGAAATTTCTTCATCAAAATATGTTGTAAGTAATGCTTTTCCATCTATATTTAAAGCTATTTGTTTTTTTACAGTTTGCTCTTCTCCTGTTTCTTCATTTGCTTGTTTTACTTCTCTATAAGTATTAGTTATATTTTTTAGCTTTTCTTTTCCTTGCTCATTAAATTCCATATTTACAAATATTGTTGTAGCACCTGATGAAGTTTGTCCATATCCAGCTTTTACTGTTTTTAAGTCATCATTTGTCATTAAAACTTCTTTTGTGTCATTATCTATAACTTCAAATTTGCCTTGATATGCAATTTGTGCAACAGTTACGTCTGTGTCATCATTTTCTGGTATGTTTAAAGTGATATTTCCATTAGCTTCATTTAGCCTTATTTCATAATCATTTATCCCCATTTTGTTTAATCTTTTTTCTAATACTGTTTTTGTTAATTTATAATTATCACTTGTTAATACTTCTTGTGTATTAATTTCTTTTTCTTCTTCTCTTGCTACTTCTGTTGTAGTGTCAGTAGTTGCAATTTCTTTTCCATCTTTATCATATTTTATAGTTTGTTTAGATGTATTTACTGCTAATTCTATTCTTCTTGCGCCCTCTAAGTCCATTCCTAACCAATAGTTATTAACCTTATTTATCATTCTGCCTTTATCTAAAAGATAAACTCCTGCAAAAGATATTATTGATAATAATATGATTGTTAATATTATTAAAGCTAATTTTAGTGTTTTATTAATTTTTAATTTCATTTTTATTTCCTCCACTTTTTATAATACATTATTTTTTATATGCTATAATAATTTTGTTCCATTTATAATTAGTTCAAACCAAATATTTAAATATTTAGCCGCATATTTACTCATCATTGTTCTATCCATAAAAATTTCAAAATAATCTAAAACTGGGCATATATTTGTGTCTATGGTTAAATCTAATGTCGCTATTCTATTCTCGCTATTAATTTTAAAGTCTGAATTTGTTACTGCATAATTCACTTTATCGTGTTTATCAAATGTAGACATGTTTGTATTTACTACTCTGTCTCTATGAGCATCTGATTTATCTGCAAGTATTAGTGCTGCTGATATATCATTTACTGCGGTTCCCGTTTGTTCATCATGGTTACCTATTGCCATCATAATTTCTGTTCTATCTTGTACTGGCATTTTCATATCTTTTAGTATTTGGTAGGCAAGTATTGCTCCTGAATGCGCATGATCGACCCTATTTACACAGTTTCCTATATCATGCATATATCCTGCTATTTTTGCTAGTTCTACCCTTTCTTTAGGATAACTTAAAGTTTCTAAAATTCTTCCTGCTCTATTTGAAACAATAGATACATGCCTTACTGAATGTTCTGTATAACCTATAGCTTTCATTTGCTTTTGTGCACTAAGTATAAGTTCTTGTACTTCTTCATTCTTTTTAATATCTTCTAACGTTATCATATGTACTCCTCCACTATTATTTTATAATGATATATTAAAACAAAAAAAAATTCAACCTTTTTTTATAAATTGGTTGAATTTTTATAAACAAAGCATTTTAATTTACAGCTTCTAAAATAATATTTTCACATTTTAAATTTTTATTTTAAATTTACGCCTATTATACCTCCTATCATTCCCATTATAGTACTAACTGACATCATAATAATACTATAGAAATTAAGCTTAAAACCTGTTCTAGTTATGCTTGATATTAAATATATTGTTATAATATATATTAGTCCAACTAAAAAGCCGTTAATTAATCCATTTTTCTTTATTTTTAGAGTACTTACACTACTTCCAACTAAAATACTAATTCCTGTAATTACTATAATAACAGGATTTATAGTATTTTCTTTTATATCAGTATATGTTAAAATCATTGCAAATACCAATAATAATATTAATGTTAATATTATAGCTGTAATACTTCCATTTACTATTCTTAGTATATTTTTAGAAAATTCATTTTCTTTAATATTTTCCAATTTTAACTCCCCTTTACTTTCTTATAATACAATAGTATTCTTGTTTTTCATATTTAGAACAGAAATTTTTGTTTATCTATTTTTATGATTTACTATTTTTTACATTAAATATAATTTATACTATATCTATTAAACATATACAAATTGCATATCTTTTCTTATTAATGCAAAGTAAAAACGCTAATTCTTATTAGAACTAGCGTTTTTTAGATTAATTTAAATCTTCTTTTTGTTTACTTCCTCTTCTATTATAGAAGAGGAAGTGAAATTTTATAATTCTTCAGGTTCGTCTTCTTTACGTTTGTTTAAGAAAACTATCAACCCAATAGATGAAAGTATCAAAATTACATATGGCCAGCAGTTCGTTTCGTTTTCCCCAGTTCTTGGTATCTTAGCTGTTTCCGTTTTATTTTCCCATGTGTCTACTGACATTGATGGTGCATGATCTTTCGGACATACTAATATAGGATAGTTACTGTTATTTACAACACCATTGTTATTATTGTTATTGTTCTTCGTTGTATTAAGTGTTGTTGATGAACTTGAACTATTTCCTGAGCTACCTGAGTTACTTGAACTGTTCTCTTTACTTGGCTTATCTGGTTCTTCTGAAACATTTGATGTCTTTTTCTTAAAGTACAACTTCAAAGTTGTTGATCCATCTTTAGCTACAACATCTTGCAAGTTATTTTTAGGGTTCTTCTTATCAAAGACATATCCTTTAACCTTCTTGTCTTTATCGGTTACTGCTACAGTTTCGCCTTCATTAGCTAGCCGCTCTTCAGTCTTCTTAATAGTTTTGCCTTTAGCATTGTACCATTCGACTTTGTAAGTTACTACCTGTGGAGCATTGCGTCTAAAATACAATTTCAAATTTGTAGAGCCATCTGACTTTACTTTATCAACAAGATTATTATCTATATGTCCTGTTATAAAAGTATAACCTTCTAACTCTTTATCCTTTTCTGTAACTCTTACTATACTACCTACATCAGCTGTACGCTTTTCAGTATTTATAAGTTTTACAGCAATTGCCTTATTAGACTTATTCAGCTCATTTATTTGAGGTGTTGATGCTACTTCATACCAGTTGACTGTGTAAATACCTTCTTCTGAAGGTTCTGTCGGAGTTTCGGTCTCTGTCGGAGTTTCGGTCTCTGTTGGAGTTTCGGTCTCTGTCGGAGTTTCGGTCTCTGTTGGAGTTTCAGTCTCTGTCGGAGTTTCAGTCTCTGTCGGAGTTTCGGTCTCTGTTGGAGTTTCTGTCTCTGTCGGCTCTTCAACTTTATTCATATATAATGCTAAAGTTACCTTTGAGCCTTTTAACACTCTGTCTTCAAGATGGTTCTTCTCATGTCCTTCAATAAATTCATAACCTTCAATTGCCACCTTGTCTTCTTCTGTGATTCTTACCAGAGTCCCCTCTTTAGCCTTACGCTCTTCAGTCTTTAAAAGCTTGTCAGTTTCAGTATTTTTAGCACCAAAGAATCTAGCTACTCTAGTAAAAAATGTTACCTTTTTAACCTGCGGTTCATACCAATTAACGGTATAGGAAACTTCCATAATACTTTCTTCCCATACTGCATACAATGTTGTTGTTCCGGTAACATCAATGCTTCCGCCTGACTGATATGTTGCCTCTCCATCTTTGCTCGTTGACCAACCTTCGAATTCAAAGCCTTCTCTTGTTGGCTCCTGCTCAGATATTGTGAATGTGTACTTATCCGCTCTTGCTTTTGCTGTCTGTGTTGCAGGTGCATTTTCTCCACCGTTTGCATCGTACTTTAAGGTAAATTCTTTTTCGTTCTTTTGCCATACTGCATACAGT
>JAAVYV010000071.1 GCA_022791325.1 Clostridia bacterium | reverse complement strand
TATTTATAGAATATAAAATAGGAATAAAAATGAAAAAGATGTAGGGGCGATTATCAATCGCCCGCCAAAAACTAACTTATTTATAGAATATAAAATAGGAATAAAAATGAAAAAGATGTAGGGGCGATTATCAATCGCCCGCCAAAAACTAACTTATTTATAAAATATAAAAATAGGGGGTAATATGGAAAAATACATAGAGTTGATTAATAATTATCCAAAAAGAAAACAGCTAAGAATAAAAGATTACAATTATCGGAAGGCAAGGATATTATTTTATAACCATATGTACAAAAGGCAGAAAATGTATATTATCAAAAATCCAATATAACAATGATTGGAATATAAAATGTAAAAATAAATATTGTACACTAATATTAACAGAACAAGGAGAAATAGCAAATAGAAGTATAGAAAATATAAAATTAATATATAGGAATATAGAAATAAAAGAATATATAATTATGCCAAATCATATACATATCTTGTTAGAAATAAAAGACACAAGTGATAATACTATTTCTAATATAGTTAGAAACTTAAAATCAGATATTTCTAAAAAGGTCGGAGAGTCTATTTGGCAAAAATCGTTTTATGAACATTTAATTAGAGATGAAAAAGAATATATACAGATAAAAGACTATATAAGAAATAATCCTTTTAATTGGAATAAAGATAAATATTATTATTAAGCGGGCGATTTATAATCGCCCCTACATATAAAATAGATACAAAATAGTAAAGAAAAGAGGAAAAATGAACGAAATACAATATTGGATATGGCTTTCAAGAATAGAAAAATTAGGAAGCATAAAAACACAAAAATTATTAGAAATATATGGTGTGCCAAAAAACATATGGAATGCCACAAAGGAAGAGCTATTAAAAATAGAAGGAATAGGAGAAGAAACAACAAAACAAATATTAAAAGAAGAATATAGAAAAGGTTTAGAAAAATATGAAATATATATGAAACAAAATAATATAGAGCTAATACATATATATGATAAATATTATCCAGAAAAACTAAAAACAATATATGATAAACCAATAGTACTATATATTAAAGGAAATAAAAGCATACTAAATGAATTTTCTTTAGCAATAATAGGCTGTAGAGATCACACAAAATATGGAGAAATAGTAGCAAAAAATATATCATATCAAATTTCAAAAAATAATATAGTAACAATAAGTGGTCTAGCAAGAGGAATAGATAGTATAGCACATAAAGAAACTCTAAAAGCAAAAGGAAAAACAATAGCAGTAATAGGAAGCGGGGTAGATAACATATACCCAGAAGAAAACAAAGAACTAGCAAAAGAAATAATAAAAAATGGAGGAGCAATAATATCAGAATATGTGATAGGAACAAAACCACAAAAAATGAATTTTCCAGCAAGAAACCGAATAATAAGTGGAATGTCAAATGGAGTAGTAGTAATAGAAGCAAAAAAGAAAAGTGGAACAATGATAACCGTAGACTTTGCACTAGAACAAGGAAAAGAAGTATTTGCAATACCAGGAAATATACTAAGCCAAAATTCAGAAGGAACAAATGAACTAATAAAACAAGGAGCAAAATTAGTAACAAATATAGAAGATATATTAGAAGAATTTTAATATCTATTACTAAAGTAATTTTGATAGATTTATTGGCATGATTATACAAATATTATATAATTAAACAAAAGTTCTTGCTTTGAAGGAGGTTTCATGAAAGAATTAAATGTTTTAGACATTAAAATCACATATTTTAATATGGAAAATGAAGATTATATATCACTAACAGATATGTTAAAATCAAAAGGTGGAGATTTTTTTTTATCTGACTGGTTAAGAAATAGAAATACAATAGAATTTTTAGGAATTTGGGAAGAATTATATAAAACCCTACTTTTAATTATGGCGAATTCGCCATAATTAAAAGTCAAGCAGGATTAAATAGTTATAAAATAAGTGTTAAAGAATGGGTTAATAAAACAAATAGTATAGGAATTATTGCGAAAACAGGTAGATATGGTGGAACTTATGCTCATAAAGATATCCATAAATTAAATACATTTTAAATACAAAATATTTCAACAATACTTGAAAAACTATACTAAACATGATAAAATAGGAATATGTAAACCCGTAAACGTCCGATGAAATAATTTAAATACAATTTCTGAGGGCAAAACTCTAAGTAATACAAGGAGGACATTTATGGATAGAAGAAAGAACAAAGAAACAGCAACTAATGGGTATAAGAAAAACATACATAATAGAATGGCACAAGAGTATATACAGTATGTGTGTGAGCAGGCAAGAGAAAACAATCAAAAAGTAGCAGAAATATGTTTAACAAAACTTTCTAATGGTGAGTACATAACGAAGGAAGACGTTGAAAATTATGCTAATGAAAATAAACATACAATAGAAGGAACCTTCAATATAGCTGGAACAGAAAGATGCGTAAAAATACATCTTTCTAAAATACAAACAAATTAGGAAGGAAGAAAATATGGATTCAGCAACAATAATAGTAGTAACATTATTTATAGTTTTGTTCTGTACACTTTTTTTAGCACCTATGTTATGGCTCCTTCATACAACAGGAAAAGATCTAAGAGAAACAAAAAGGCATATTAGAAAGAACGAAGAAGAAATAAGAAAATTGATTAATAAGCTATAAAAACAAAAAAGAACTTTATTCCAAAAATTTAGAATAAAGTTCTTTTTTAGTAGGTTGCGAATGTTGCGCACGTTAGGGACGGTCTTTAGCGTTCCGAATTCGGAACGCTAAAGACCGTCCCTAACGTGCGTTTTCTAAATAATTGAAAAATATACTTGTAAACTTATTAATGTTATAGTAAAATTCAAATATAAAAATAAATGGAGAAATGATATGGAATTAGAAACAAGAATAAATGAAATATTAGAAGATAAAATAATAAAAAGTAAAAAGCAAAAAAATATAGAACTATATAAATCATATAGAGTATTTTCATATGACTTATTATTCTATTATGCAATAATATATCTATTTTTAACTATAGAAAAAGGAATAACTGCAACTCAAGTTTTGCAATTTGATGCATTTTATATATTTTTTAAATTTTTAACCCAAATACCATCAACAATACTAATACAAAAAATAGGAAAACGAAAAAGTATAGTAATAGCAAACATTATAGTAGTAATACATGCACTTATTATAATTTTTGCTCAAAACTTTACTTGGCTTTTAGCGTCACAACTTTTATGTGCAATTGGTTTTGTTATAAAAGCTACTTGCGAAACAGATTTATTATACGATTCCATAGAACATGGCGAAAAAAGAGGATCTACTTTTGCTAAAATAGATGGAAAAGCAACATCAAGACATTACTACATAGAAGCTGTTTCAGCAGTTATATCAGGCTTTCTATTTGTAATAAACCCATATATACCAATGGTACTTTGTTTTTTAATACTACTTGGAGTTGCAATTCTTTCTACAAAATTTGAAGATATACAAGGAAAATTACCAAAAAGTAAAATTAGTGAAGAATTTAGAAATTTAAAATATTCATTTAGAAATATTTTTAAATCAAAACGATTAAAAAGCTTATTACTATTTAACGGCTTAATGGTTGCAATAATAAAAATTCTCCAAAACCTACGAAATACAGTATTATTAGAAGTAGGAATGAAGGAACAATACTTTGGAATAATATTTGCAGTGCTTGGAATAATATCAGGAATAGCTACTAAAAATCAAGATAAAATACATAAGAAATATCGAAATAGAACACTTACATTTTTAAGCATGCCAACTACTATTTCATGCCTAATTTTAGGAATATTGTTAATGTTTAAAATAGATACAAAAATATCTATACCAATTATACTAATACTATTTACAATCCAATATATAATGAAAGGTCCATACTATGTAATTATAAAAAGATATTTCAATAATTTTACCAATAGTGAAAAAAGAGTAAAAATAGCAACAGTAAATAATATAGTTGAAAACTTGATAGCATCTATATTAATATTTGGGGCATCGTTTATTTTAAATATTATACCTATAAATTATACACTAATAGTAATAGGCGTAGTATCAGTTATAGCAATGGCTCTACTGCTAGATTATATGAAGGGTACAGTAGGTTTAAAAATGGAAAGTTATGGAAAACGAGAAATTTTATAAAACATTTGACAAATTCAAAAAGTTAATAGATAATATATAAGAAAAAACAAAAGTAAAAGGTTTAAAATACGAAGGAGGAAATTAAATAATGTACATATTTAATAGAATAACTGTAAACCCACAATTACCAAAAAGAATAGAAAATTTGGAGAAAATTGCAAATAACTTATGGTGGTCATGGAATACAGAATTTTTAAGGTTGTTTAAAAAAATAGATATAGATTTATGGGAAACGGTAGAAAAGAACCCAGTCAAATTTTTAAAACTTGTATCACAAGAAAAATTAGAAGAGGTAGCAAAAAATAATAACTTTTTAAAAGAATATGACAAAATAGTAGAAAATTTTGAAAGTTATATGAATAGCAAAAATACATGGTTTTCAAAAACTTACCCACAAAATGAAAAAGATATAATTGCATATTTTTCAGCAGAATATGGTTTAGACCAAATACTTCCAATATATTCAGGAGGCCTTGGAATACTATCAGGAGACCACTTGAAATCTGCAAGTGACTTAGGGCTTCCATTAGTTGCAGTAGGGTTATTATATAAAAATGGCTATTTTAACCAAAAAATAAATGGGTATGGAGAGCAACAAACAGAATACAAAAATATAGACTTGCATACCCTTCCAATACTTCCAGTAAAAGATGAAGAAGGAAAAGACCTAATAATATATGTAAAATTCCCAGAAAGAAGATTATACCTAAAAGTATGGCAAATAAATGTAGGAAGAGTAAAACTATATTTAATGGACTCAGATATAGAAGAAAATACAGAAGAATATAGAAATATAACTAAAACTTTATATGGTGGAGACCAAGAAATGAGAATTGCTCAAGAAATAATACTTGGAATGGGAGGAGTGCGTTTACTTAAAACATTAGGTTTAACCCCAACTGTTTACCATATGAATGAAGGGCATTCGTCATTCTTAATATTAGAACTTATAAAAAATACAATAAAAGAAAAAGAATTATCATTTGAAATGGCAAAAGATATAGTATCATCAAAAACAGTATTCACAACACACACACCAGTGCCAGCAGGAAATGATATATTCCCAATAAACTTAGTAGAAAAGTATTTTAAAGATTACTGGGAAAGGTTTGGAATAACAAAAGAAGAATTTATGCAAATGGGAATGAAACCAAATCCAGAAGAAAACTCAGGCTTTAACATGGGAATATTGGCATTAAAAGTAGCAGGAAAGAAAAATGGAGTAAGTAAATTACATGGGGCAGTATCAAGGGAACTATTCTCAGAAGTATGGCCAGAAATTTCACCAGATGAATCTCCAATTACACATATAACAAATGGAATACACACATGTAGTTGGCTTGCACAAAACTTAAAAGAATTATATAACGAATATTTAATGCCATATTGGCAAGATAACATTCATAAAAATGAAACTTGGGAAAAAATAGACTCTATTCCAAATGAAAAACTTTGGAAAGAACATATGCAAAGAAAACAAAAATTAATTGAATATGTAAAAAATAATGTTAGCCAAAGGCTAAGAAGAGAACATTACCCATATGAAGAAATAAATGAAATAACATCAAAATTAGATCCAAATGCATTAACAATAGGTTTTGCAAGAAGGTTTGCAACATATAAAAGAGGAACATTACTATTTAAAGACTTAGAAAGAATAACAGAAATATTAAATAATGAAAAAAGACCAGTTCAAATATTAATAGCAGGAAAAGCACATCCAAGAGATAAAGAAGGACAAGACCTAATAAAATATATACATGAAATATCATTAAAACCACAATTTAAAGGAAAAATATTCTTGCTTGAAAACTATAACATGGGAATGTCAAGACTTTTAATAAGTGGTGTAGATGTATGGCTTAATACTCCAAGAAGACCAATGGAAGCTTCTGGAACAAGTGGAGAAAAGGCATCAGTAAATGGAGTAGTAAACTTTAGTATATTAGACGGTTGGTGGGCAGAAGCTTACAATCAAAAAAATGGCTGGGCAATAGGAGCAAATAAAGAATACGAAAATTATGACATACAAGATAACGAAGACAGCCAAAGCATATACAATATATTGGAAAACAAAATAATACCAGCATATTATGAAAAAGATGAAAATGGAATATCAGAAAAATGGTTAGAACTAATGAAAAATTCTATAAAAAGTACAGGAGGGGAATATAGTACAGCAAGAATGTTAGTAGACTACTCAAACAAACTATATATGCCACTTGCAAACCTTTACAACAAATATTATACAAACTTAAATAATGTTGGGGAATTCGAAGAATTAAAAAGAGAATTTTATAGAAATTGGAATGCTATAGAAATAAAAGAACAAAACAATATGAACAATATAGCAGTAGACGCAGGAGAAACAATAAAAGTAAGTTGTGAAGTAAGACTTCCAAATATATCACCAGAAAATATAGAAGTAGAAGTATATTATGGAAAAATAAAAGATAATGGAATAGTAGAAAAAATAGCAGTTATTCCAATGCAAATGTATGAAGAAAATGAGGAAGAAAGAAAATACTACTATGAAGCACAAATAGAGCTAACAACAGGAGGAGAATATGGCTACACATTTAGAGTAATGCCAAAACATGAAATGCTATTAGATGCAGAGAATTTGAATTTAGTTAAATGGATAGAGAAATAAGTACTAATTCATATAAGAATTCTAACTAGGAGGAAAACAAAAATGAGTGAAAAGATATATACATTAGAAGAAATAAAATTAATATTAGAAAATATATTAAAAAATATGCCAGTATATAATGTTATATTATTTGGCTCTTATGCTAAAAATGAAGCAACAAAAAGTAGTGACTTAGACTTAGTAATAGATTCAAAAGAACAATTAATGGGCTTCAAATTATATAGCTTAATAACAAAGATAGAGGAAGCATTTAATAAACAAGTAGATGGATTTGAAAAGTCCGAAATTATAGAAAATTCAAAAATTGATGAAGAAATTAAAAAAACAGGAGTTATTGTATATGAAAAATAAAGAATATGTATCTTTTATAAAAATGATAGAATATATTGATAAATCTGTAAAATATACGAAAGGATATACTTTTGAAGAGTTTGGCAAAGATGATAAAACAATAGATGCAACAGTGTTTAATATAAGTCAAATAGGGGAATTAGTAAAAAAATATATCTAAAGAAACAATGGATAAATATTCTAATATAGAATGGAATATGATAAAAGGTTTAAGAAATAGAATAGTACATGACTATGAAGGTATTAACTTAAAGAGTATATGGTATGTATTAGAAAATGATATAAAAATATTAAAAATAGAAATAGAAAATATATTAGAACAGGAAGAAATAAACTGAATATAATTTTTGAATAGTAAAAAGGGCTTAAGAAAATAAAATACTCTTAAGTTCCTTTTCTATATGTTATTTAAAGTTACTAATTAATGGTTTTTAATATAGAAATCTTCGTAGAAATCGCCCCTACAAATGCTTTGGAGCAAAGTCTACGAAGATTTTTTCTTAAAAACCATTATCTAGTAACGATTTAAAGGAAGAAAATAGAAAAGTGCTTGCAAAAATGAAAAAGATATGATAACATAATTAATATAATTTTATAATCTCCAAAAGGCAACATTAGGAGTTTTAATAGATATCTATTAACGAGCAATATGAAAAGTCAATTGACAAGGAGGAAGAAAAATATGATTAAAAAATTTTTAAACGTATTCAAAGAAGATAAGAGTAAACTTACAATGCAAGAATTACAAGTTTGCGTAAAGGCACTAAATATAGCAACAATAGTATTTGTTATATCAATGGTAATTATGATGACATGTATAGTACTTGCTTCTATGGAAATTACTTTTGGATTCGTAGGAGTAGTTGTAGATGCAATATTGTGTATATGTTTGGTAGTTATTGCTTTTAATGGAAACATATATAATGATATACAAAAATTAAAAGATGCAAAAAATAATGACTTGAAAGCCAAAAGTATCATAACTTTAATAAAAGAAGGCAAATTTGATAGAATATACTGTAAAGATAAAGACATAAATAAGCTTTTATTCGATATTAGCTTAGAAAAAAGAAATATTGAAATAAGTATAAAGGAAGACAATATAGTAATAAGAACAGCTGAAGGAATAGAAATTCCATTAGAAGTAGAAAACGTAAATAAATATTTTGGGAAAATATAGGGAAATACTCTATTTTGAGTAAAATGTAGAGGTAGCTATTAGCTCGTTAATATCTTAATACCCGACAGTTTTTGATTAATTGTATTTTAAATGTAATTAAAATACAATTAATCAAAAACTGTCGGGTATTAAAATATTATGTATAGAAGTAACAAGTAAAAATAGTTACTTTTATTGTGCTTAAAAAAATAAAAATATATAATTGTGAAAAAAGGAAAGGAGAAAGTACAAATGAAAAATAATAGTGGGAGGATAAAAGAATTTAAAGGAATTACACTAATTTCGTTGGTAATAACAATAATATTAATAATAATAATAGCAGGAATAATAAATATAGGGTTAGGAGAAAATGGCTTATTTGCAAGAGCAAAAGAAGCACGAAATAAATATTTGACAGCACAAAAACAAGAAGAACAAATGTTAAATGAGTTATATAAAGAGTTAGGAATAGAGGAAGAATTGCCAGAAAATACACAAAACACAGAAGCAGGAACAATAGTAAAAACTCCAGAAAAATGGAAAACAACGTTACCAAACTATATATCTACAGAAACAGGAAAGCAAGTAAAAGATAGTTATAAAGTAGCAAGTGTATATGCAGTAGCAGTGGGAAATGGAAAACAAGTGCCAGTACCACTAGAATTTTATTATGTAGGAGGAACTATAGAAAGTGGAATAGTAATATCAGATAATATAGAAGATAAAAATAAGGATGCAGGAAAAGCAGATGTAACAAAAGAATTGAAAGGAAACCAATTTGTATGGATACCATGTAAATTAGAAGATTATCATAAAATAAATTTTGGAAATGAATTACAAAATTGTGCATGGGATATAGAAACAAATGCAGCGGAACTATTGCAAATAGAAAAATACGAAGGATTTTATATAGGTAGGTATGAAGCAGGAGTAGGAACATTAAATAAAGGAAAAGAACAAAATGGAGAAAGTAATCCATTTGACTATACAGTTAAATTTAAAAATGAAATGTCATTATATAATCCTGTAGAAACATATGAAGATTCAACAGGCTGGACTGGTCAAAATTATAACTTTATAGCCAGAAGAGAAGGAACAATAGTAGAAAACTCAGAAAATAAAGCAGAACGGAAATATAACAGTTAAAGCCAATAGTATACCATATTATCATGCAGATTATTATACAGCAGTAGAAATGAGTAGAAGACTATATAGTAATCATAAATATGTAAAAAGTGGATTAGTAACAGGAACAATGTGGGATGTTATGCTAAAATATATGCGGAGATAATGGAGTAGATATAAAATCAACAAATTGGGGGAACTATGATATTACATCATTAAGTAATTTAGATGGATATTATACAAATGTAACCTATTCGACAGATAAAAAACAACAACATAAAACAAATGGATTTAGAAGTTCTAAAAATTTAGTAACTAATTCAGAGATAAATACATTTGTACTATTGACAACTGGTTCAACAGAGAAAGTAAAAAAAATGAATTTATATGATATTGCTGGAAACCTTTGGGAGTGGACTTTAGAAACAGCATATATAAAAGGTACGAATTATGAAGCTGATAATCATTATAATACATATATGGTACGTGGAGGATGTTTGGAGGACTATATAAGCACATATATTACTGCATGCTCTAGAGGTGGCGATTGTGCTTTTGCTAAAACTACATATATGGGATTTCGTGTGGCTTTATATTTGGAATAAAAAGTAAATATGCTTGTAATTTTCATTAAAATTATAAAAAGCAATAAAAAAACAGTAGTTTAGATTATAAAAATATAATCTAAACTTAATATCTAAAGCAATAAATACAGAAATATTTTAAAATGAAACAACTAAAAAAGTCATATAAAAATTTGTACAAACATATAATATATATAATAAGTTTGTACAAAGGGGAAAAGCAAGTGATTAATTTAGCTGTAATTAATTTAAAAGATATAGGAAAATATTTAATAAAAATAATAATAGCCTTAATAGCATTATGGCTTTTTGGCAAATTCCTTTTTAGTTTTAATACGAAACAAAGTACAGAAATATTTAGCAAAATAGATGGAAGTAAACTACTCAGTCTTTTAGATGAAACAATTCCAGGAATGAAACAAATAAATAATAAAGAAGAAGTAATAGAAACAGACATAGAAAAAATAGATGCATTAAAAGTGATTTTTGGAACTCAATTAGGAATGATATATAATGTAAAAGGTGAAACAAATACACAAATAAAGCAGGCCACAAAAGAAGAAAAAGAAAATACCCCAGTAGTAGTAGAAGAAGCCCAAAAAGCACAAACAGGCTTACAAACTCAAGTAATAGAAAATAATGTACCAAACAAATTTACAAATGCGTATAATGGAGTATTTATAAAAAATGGAACAGACTATAATTTAACAGAGGAAATATTAAAGCCAGATATAGAAGTAAATAATAAAAATATTATGATATTTCACACACATACATGTGAAAGCTATACAGCTACAGAAAAATTTAACTACACGCAAACAGGTACATATAGAACAACAGATTTAAACTATAATGTAGCAAGAGTTGGTACAGAACTTAAAAATCAATTATTAAGCTACAATTATAATGTAATACATGATACAACATATCACGATTATCCAGCATATAATGGCTCATATGACCGTTCTTTAAACACAGTAAGGAATTTACTTTTGGCAAATAAAGATACAGATGTGATTTTTGACTTACATAGAGATGCAATAGCAGACTATAGCTATGCACCAACTGTAAAAATAGGAGAAGAATATGCAGCACAATTAATGTTTGTAATAGGAACAGATGGGGGAGGTTTAGAACACCAAAACTGGCAACAAAATTTAAAATTTGCTGTAAAAATACAAGAAAAAGCAAATGAACTATACCCAGGGCTATTCAAGCCAATAGTACTAAGAAATAGTAGGTACAACCAACATTTGTCAAAAGCAGCAGGAATAATAGAAGTAGGAGCAACAGGAAATACAATGGAACAATGTTTGACAAGTATGAAATACTTAGCTAAGGTTGTTAGTGAAGTAATGAAATAATAAATATTATATATGTATAAAAGTAAAATCGGAGAAATTCCTCCGATTTTTATTAATATTATAGGAAAGTACTGATTGTAAGGGACATTGCCATAGGCGACACGCATGATAAAACCAATTTAAATATAATAGCCTTACTATATTAATGTCACATCAAAAGAAGCTCCATTAGAAGAAGACAATGGAATGATGTCTGCCTTAATTCCCATTCTTCCAAACATAAGCCTAATAGAGTTTAAAGTCATAAAAACATTTTCAATGCGAAAATGTTTCGGAAGTGTATCAGGTTCTTTATCGTTTTCAAAAGCAAGTAGCATAAGTTGAGATAAAGCCTCAGTTTCAAAGCCAATAGGATCTTTTAATTTAGAACGATTCCGCTCTTCAATAATTTTTTGATAAATACTATCCATCATATAAATTCCTCCTTTAATGAAAAAAGGTTAACAGTTTCTAAATTTAATAAATTGATAATATCATAAACTTATCAAAATTGCAATAAAATTTTCCAAAACTACTTGACAAAAATAAAAAAAAGGTGTAAAGTTAATTAGCATTACAAATTAAGAGGTGATAATATGGAAAAAAACGTTAGAGTAAGTATGTTATGCCAAATATATGGTAAATTATTAACTGAAAAACAGCTTGAAGTTTTAAACGATTACTATAACAACGATTTATCACTTTCCGAAATAGCAGAAAATAATAAAATAACAAGGCAAGCTGTTAGAGACATAATAAAAAAGGGGGAAAATAAACTTTTCGAACTAGAAGAAAAGCTACAAATTATGGAAAAGATGATGAAGCAAGAAAAACTTCTACAAGAAGTACTAAGCGAACTAGGCAAGATACAAGATGTATCATCTGACAAAAAAATAGAAAAGATATTAAACCACGTAAGAAAAGAATTAAATTGTTTAGTGTAATGAAGAAATTATTATATATTATATATGAAACACAAAAAGATGTAGGGGCGATTAGCAATCGCCCGCCCTACGAAGAATTAGCTTAAAAAAATATTTTTAGGGCAATTTTATTGGAGCTACGGGTGATTGTACTAAAGCATAACTTATCTGTAACCCACTTCGTTCGAACAGCTAAGAAAATAATCGCCCCTACATCTAAAATCAATTATGCTAATATATTAGAAAAGGAGATAAGAACATGGCATTTGAAGGACTTTCTGAAAAGTTACAATCAATTACAAAAAAGCTTAGAGGAAAAGCGAGAATTACAGAATCAGATTTAAAAGAAATGTTAAGAGAAGTAAAGCTTGCATTACTAGAAGCAGATGTTAACTATAAAATTGTAAAAGAATTTATAAGTACAATACAAGAAAAAGCCCTTGGTCAAGACGTTCTAAAATCATTAACTCCAGGTCAGCAAGTTATAAAAATAGTAAAAGATGAACTAGTAGAACTATTAGGAGGAGAAGAAAGCAGAATAAACTTCACACCAAATCCACCAACAATAATAATGTTGGTAGGTCTTCAAGGTTCGCGGAAAAACAACAACAGCAGGAAAGCTTGCAAATATACTAAGAAAACAAGGAAAGAAGCCGTTATTAGTAGCCTGTGATATATATAGGCCAGCAGCAATAAAACAACTACAAGTAGTAGGAAATCAGCTTAATATTCCAGTGTACGCAAACGAAACATCAAAAGATGTTCTGCACATAGCAAAACAAGCAATAAATATAGCAATAAGCAAATTAAACGATGTAATAATATTAGATACAGCAGGGCGACTTCACATAGATGAAGAACTCATGAATGAACTAAAAAATGTAAAATCAGGTGTAAAACCACATGAAATACTATTAGTAGTAGACTCAATGACAGGTCAAGATGCAGTAAATGTAGCAACATCATTTAATGAAAGTCTAGGAATAGATGGAATAGTACTAACCAAGCTAGATGGAGATACTCGTGGAGGGGCAGCATTATCAGTAAAAAAAGTAACAGGAAGACCAATAAAATATGCAGCAACAGGTGAAAAATTAAGTGATATAGAAGTATTCCACCCAGAAAGAATGGCAGGAAGAATATTAGGAATGGGTGATGTGCTTTCAATAATAGAAAAAGCAGAAGAAAGTTTTGATTTAGAAGAAGCAGAAAAACTAGAAAAACAATTACGAAAAAAGGAATTTGACTTAGATGACTATTTAGCACAATTAAGACAAGTAAAAAAGATGGGTTCATTTTCATCAATACTAAAAATGATACCAGGAATGGCAAATATAAAAGACTTAAAAGTAGATGATAAAGAATTTGTAAAAATAGAGGCTATAATATGTTCTATGACAAAAGAAGAAAGAAAAAAACCACAAATACTAAATGCAAGTCGTAGAATAAGAATAGCAAAAGGAAGTCGGAACAACAGTACAAAAAATAAATCAATTCATGAAAACATTTGAAATGACACAAAAAATGATGAAAAAAATGCAAGATGGAAAAAGCATGAAGAAATTGATGAAAGGCATAAATCCGAATGATTTGAAGAATTTCAAAATGTAAGATAAATATGTAGGGGCGATTATCAATCGCCCGCTCTTCGAAGGATTAGCTTAATTATATTTTATTAAGTAATTTCGTTGGGGCACGGGCGATTGCTAATCGCCCCTACATCAAAAACAAGTTATTAATTTTAAAAAAATATATAGTAGAAGATTAGATGAAAAAGAAAAGAAATTATAATGTTAATATTGTAAAAAAAGTAAATTTCCGACCTCTGACATCTGACTTCTGAAATCTTATTTACAGGAGGTGAATTAAAAAATGGTAAAAATCAGATTACAAAGAGTAGGTGCAAAAAAAGCTCCATTCTACCACATAGTAGTTGCAGATTCAAAAAGCCCAAGAGATGGTAAAATAATCGAAAAAATAGGAACATATAACCCAATGACAGAACCATCAACAATAGTTCTTGACAAAGAAAAAGTAGCTACATGGATAAAAAATGGTGCAAAACCAACAGACACAGTTAAAGCTTTAATAGAAAAAGCGTAGCCTAGGAGGATTCTAAAAAATGAAAGAAATTTTAGAAACAATAATAAAAAGCCTTGTAGAAGATGAAAATGGAGTTATAATTACACAAAGAGAAGACGAAAAATGTCATACCTTTGAAGTAAAAGTAGCAAACCAAGATATGGGGAAAGTAATTGGAAAACAAGGAAGAGTTGCTAAATCAATTAGAACTGTTATGAAAAGTATAGCAGGAAAAGAACACAAAAAAGTAAATATAGAGTTTTTAGAAGATTAGAGGTATATATGCAAAAATATTTTGAAGTAGGTCAAATAGTAAATACATTTGGAGTAAAAGGAATGCTAAAAGTAAAGCCATTTACCGATGATGCAAACCGATTTGAAGAATTAAAAAAAGTATATATATGTAAAAAAGAAAAACTAGAAGAAGTAGAAATTGAAGAAGTAAAATATCATAAAGATATGGTTTTACTAAAAGTAAAAGGCATAGACGATATGAGTGAAGCAGAAAAAGTAAAAGGTCTATACTTAAAAATAGATAGAAAAAATGCAAAGAAACTTCCAAAAGATACATACTTCATTGCCGATTTACTTGGTTTAGAAGTTTATTCTGATAAAGAAGAATTTTTAGGAAAAGTAGATGACATTTTTAGAACAGGTGCTAATGATGTATATCTTGTAAAAGATGAAAAAGGCAAACAACTTTTACTTCCTGGTATACCAGAAGTAATAAAAGAAATTGATTTAGAAAAAGAGAAAATAATAGTTCACATATTAAAAGGATTGGTTTAGTATAAAAAGTAATAATTCTTTTGAAAGCTGAAATAAAATTCAGAAAGGAATAGTAATCAAATGAAGTTTGATATTTTGACATTGTTTCCTAATATGTTTGAAGGAGTATTTTCAGAATCAATAATAAAAAGAGCTATTGAAGCTAAAAAAGTTGAAATAAATATAATTGATTTTAGAAAATATACAAAGGATATTCATAATAAAGTAGATGATACTCCATATGGTGGAGGGGCTGGCATGGTATTAATGGCACAACCAATATTTGATTGTGTAGATGATATAAAAACAGATGATTCAAAAGTAATACTACTTACACCATCAGGAGAACCTTATAAGCAAAAAAAAGCATATGAATTATCAAATGAAAAACATTTAATAATTATATGTGGACACTATGAAGGCTTTGATGAACGTATTAGAACGATTGCCGATATAGAAATAAGTATAGGTGATTATATTCTAACTGGTGGAGAAATTCCAGCAATGGCATTAGTAGACTCAATTACTAGATTAATTCCTGGAGTCATAAATGAAAGAAGCCATTTAGAGGATTCATTTAGTAGCAACTATATGTTAGATTATCCAACATATACTAAGCCACGAGTTTTTAGAAATATGGAAGTACCAGAAGTTTTAATGTCAGGAAACCATGCTAAAATTGATGAATGGAGAAAACAAAAATCTTTAGAGTTAACCATTGAAAAACGACCAGAACTATTAAACAAAAGTGATAAACAATATAAATAACAGTAAGCGCCTTTTAAAGTAAAAAAGCGACACTTACAAAAATCGAAAGGAGAAAAAAATGGATATTATAAAATCAATAGAACACGAACAACTAAAGAATAAAATTCCAGACCTTCATGTAGGTGATACAATAAGAGTTCACCAAAGAATAAAAGAAGGAAATAGAGAAAGAATACAAGTATTCGAAGGAATAATAATAAAAAAACAAGGTGGCGGAGTAAACGCTACATTTACAGTAAGAAGAGTAGCATATGGTGTAGGAGTAGAAAAAACATTCTTAATTCATTCACCAATGGTAGAAAAAATAGAAGTAGTAAGAGTAGGAAAAGCAAGAAGAGCAAAACTATACTACTTAAGAGACAGATTAGGAAAAGCTGCTAAAACTAAGGAGAACTTAGGAGCAAGGATTGAAAATAGAGAAATAACAATTAAAGAGGACTTAAGTCAAGAAGCTAAAGAAGAAGCACCAGCAGTAGAAGTAGAAAATCCAGTAGTAGAAGAAGTTGTTGATACAGTAAAAGAAGAAACTGTAGAAGAAGTTAAAAACGAAAAAACAGCTGAATAGTAAATAAGTATTTAATTTTGTAACAAAAATGTAATATAAAAGACATAATAAAAACATTGACGAAAAAAGATATAAGATATAAAATATTAATAAATTATGAATAATTAACTTAGTAAAATTAAATACTAATATAAAGTTCAGAAAAAAAGGAGAAATATTATGGAAAAATTAAGTGTAAAAAAATTATTAGTACTATTTACTTTAATTGCAATAGTGTGTATGTTTGTAACAACAGTAAAAGCATCTGGGCCAATAAACTTATTACATCCACCAACAACAACAAATACTCAAGGAGGAACAACAACAAATACCCAAGGAGGGACAACAACAAACACACAAACTCCAATAACAACAACAAATACTCAAAGACCAGGTTCTTTAACTACAAATACATTAACTACAAATACTACACCAACAACTAATGAAGGTTCAAATCTTCCAAAAACAGGTGATGCAAGTGATTATATAATATTTCTAATTATTGCTGTATCTGTGGTAGTAGCAATATATGCATTTAGAAAATATAAATACTTTAATATATAATAGTAAAAAAGGTAGGCTTTAATAAAAAAAGTCTATCTTTTTTCTCTGGCTTTTATACAAACTCTATTTCCTTTAACATTATTGCAAGTAATTAATGTAATTTCCCTAAAATTATTAGTTTCTTGATTAGTACAAGAAAGGTCATCAGCACTGATTTCATTTTTACTATAAATTTGATATTCTAAAACATCACCATTTAAGTCAAAAATTTTAATAATATCGCCAATACTTAAAGAATGTATCTTTCCGAAATGTCTATTGTCTACATAATTGTGGCCAGCAATACAAAGGTTACCGAACTTCATTAGGCATAGGTCCATAAAATCTACAAGGGGAAATAGTCAATAATTCCTCAGTAGTAGTAGAGAGTATAGGATAAGTAAGCTTAATTTCATCTATTTGTATTAAACCTATTACAAAAGGTTCTTCTTTACTTTCGACCGCAAGTTGTTCAGAAACATAATTGTCAATAGTATTTGAATATAAATTCATAATACTAAAATTAGAGACCAGGTTTCTAGAAAGTTTTTCTTTTTTATTCATATTGTATTTAATAAAGAAATATAAAAAAATAGCAATAAAAATTAAAATAATTGCACAAACTAATATAATAATAAATTTCTTTTTTTCATTATCATTTTTGAAGTTATTAAAATTATCAAAATTACATTTATACAATATTTGATTCATACTTCCTCCACATAAAAATACTAATATAATAATAGTATTAGCGTATATTTATTATTTATAATGTATATAAATGGAAGAAAAATTAAAAAATCTTAATAAAAGTGTTTATTTTTTATATAATAGTATGATAGAATAATAGAAGCAAATAAAAATAAAAAGGAGAGTGGATAAATGCCCGAAATAAAATATAAACGTATACTTTTGAAACTAAGTGGCGAAGCAATAGGAGGAACTGAAGGCAGAGGAGTGAATGCAGAAACTCTTGGAAAAATATGTGACAAAATAAAAGAAGTCGTAAACTTAGGAGTAGAAGTAGCAATAGTAGTAGGGGGTGGAAACTTTTGGAGAGGTAGATATGGACATCAAATGGAAAGAACAACCTCAGACTATATGGGAATGTTAGCAACAACAATGAACGGTTTAGCTCTGCAAGACTCACTAGAAACAAGAGGTATATCTACGAGGTTACAAACAGCAATAGAAATGAGGCAAATAGCAGAACCATATATTAAAAGAAAAGCATGCAGGCATCTAGAAAAAGGTCGAGTAGTAATATTTGCATGTGGAACAGGAAACCCATTTTTTACAACAGACACAACAGCAGCATTAAGGTCAGCCGAAATAGAAGCAGATGTAATATTACTTGCAAAAACAATAGATGCAGTATATTCAGACGACCCTAAATTAAACCCAAATGCTGAAAGATACGATGAAATAACATATTTAGATATATTAAACAAAGACCTAAAAGTAATGGATTCAACAGCTACATCACTATGTAAAGATAATCAAATACCATTAATAGTATTTGGCATAGATGAACCAGAAAATATGGTGAAAATAGTAAAGGGTGAAAAAATAGGGACAACAGTTAAATAAACTAAGAAAGAAGGATGTAAAAATGAAATATGTGTATGAAAGTGAATTGAGTCGAACCCAATATCCAAGTAAGGAAACAATTAAGGAAGGTTATCCATATGATGATATTGGGGGAACATGTTTTGTAGAAAAGAAAGATGCAACAAAAGAGCATGGTGAATATAAAACTGCATATATAAGCTTAAAAGAGATGGAAGAAATTATAACAAAAGGATTAAAAGAAGAAGAGGAGGAAAGATAAAGATGGATTACACAAATATAGAAGAAAGAATGAAAAAAACAATAAATGTATATGAGGAGAATTTAGCAGAAATAAGAGCAGGTAGAGCAAATCCAGCAATATTAAATAAAATAACAGTAAATTATTATGGAACACCAACACCAATAAACCAAATGGCAGGAATATCTGTACCAGAAGCAAGGTTAATAGTAATACAACCATGGGATATGAGCGTATTAAAAGAAATAGAAAGAGCAATATTAGCTTCAGATATAGGAATAACACCAAATAATGATGGAAAAGTAATACGTTTAAACTTTCCAGAACTAAACGAAGAAAGAAGAAAAGATTTAGTAAAAGATATAAGAAAAATGAGTGAAGAAGCAAAAGTAGCAGTAAGATCAGTAAGACGTGATGGAATAGATGAATTCAAAAAAATGCAAAAAGATTCTGAAATAACAGAAGATGAACTAAAACAAGCAGAAGACCAAATACAAAAATTAACAGATAAATATGTAGAGCAAATAGATAAAATAACAGAAAATAAAGAAAAAGAAATAATGACAGTATAGAAGTTGGAATAATTGTTTTGGGGCACTACCTTCGGTGATTCGTACTTCGAAGGATTTGCTTAAAATTTTCAAAGAAATTACCCTAAATTTCCGACCTCAAATTTCAAAGAAAGGTGAAAATAATGAACGAATCAAATATGCCAAAACATATTGCTATCATTATGGATGGTAATCGTAGATGGGCAAGAGAAAAAGGCTTAGACATAAAACAAGGACATAAAGAAGGTGCAAAGACCTTAGAAAAAATTGTACGTTACGCAAATAAGATAGGCTTACAATACATAACAGTATATGCTTTTTCTACGGAAAACTGGAAAAGAACAGCAGATGAAGTAGGTGCACTAATGTTACTCCTTCAAAATTATTTAGACGATTATAGCAAAAGAGCAGATACAGAAAATATAAAAGTAAAAGTATTAGGAGATATTACAGCCTTATCAGAAGGAATGCAAAAAAGTATAAAAAGATGTATGGAAAGAACCAAAAACAATACAGGAGTAACTTTTAATATAGCGTTAAATTATGGTGGAAGAGATGAAATAGTAAAAGCTATGCAAAATATAGCAAAAAGAGTAAAAGAAAA
This sequence comes from Clostridia bacterium, assembly GCA_022791325.1. Lineage (GTDB taxonomy): Bacteria > Bacillota > Clostridia > TANB77 > CAG-508 > UMGS1663. The sequence continues at coordinate 10,806 of JAAVYV010000071.1, read as the reverse complement.
TGAATTAGAAATAGAAGAAATAACAGAAGAAGTAATATCAAATTCATTATATACAAAAGGTGAGCCAGACCCAGAAATAGTAATAAGAACAAGTGGAGAATTAAGAACAAGTAACTTCTTACCATGGCAAATAGTGTATTCTGAGTTCATATTCATAAATAAAAATTGGCCAGATTTTACACAAGAAGATTTAGACGATGCAATAAGAACATATCAAAGAAGGAACAAAAGACTAGGAAAGTAAATATAGAAAAAGAAGTACAAAAAAGCTAAAACAATTTCAACTTCCAATTTCTATTACGAAAGGAAAGGGACATGGAAATAAAAAGAATAATAACAACAATAATAGGATTACCATTAGTAGCATTAGTGCTTATATTTGGAAATAAATACTTAGTAGATGTTACAATTAGCATTATTGCAATTATGGCATTATATGAATATTTTCACTCATTCAAAAAAGGAAAAGAAAATAAAAGTTTAAACATTATAGGATATATTACAGCAATAAGTATTGCATTTATACATATAATTCCAGAGGCATACATATTAAAAATAATAGCAGGAATAATACCACTATCAATATTAGTATTATTTTTGCAAGTAATAGTTACTAATATGAAATATAGCATAAAAGATATAGCAATAACATTTTTTGGAATATGTTACATAGTAATATTTTTAATGTTTATACCAATAATAAGACAAACAGTTAATGGAAGAATAACAATTTGGTTTGTATTCATAGCAGCATGGGGAACAGATACATTTGCATACTGTGTAGGAAGAAGATTTGGAAAACACAAATTTAGTAAAATAAGTCCAAATAAAAGTATAGAAGGATGTGTAGCAGGAACCCTAGGAGCAATAATATGTATGATAATATATACTGTTATAGTAAATAATTTCTTACATACAAATTTTAACTATATAATAGTTGCAATAATAGGATTAATACTAAGTATAATAGGGCAAATAGGTGATTTTGCTGCATCAAGCATAAAAAGATATACTGAAATAAAAGACTTTAGCAACCTATTGCCAGGTCATGGAGGTATGTTAGACAGAATAGATAGTGTAATATTTATAGCTCCATTTGCATATTTTTTATTAATGTTAATTTAGAGAATGAAAGATGGAGGTTGGAAGTTAGAAGTTTTAAAATAGGGTAAAGTCTTCGAAAAAATTACTCTAATATCCAACTTCTAATACGAAAGGAAGAATAAATTTGATTAATTTTATAATAATAGCTCTAAAGGTAATATTTCTACTAGGATTTCTTATATTCATTCATGAAGGAGGACATTTTATTGTAGCAAAACTATGTAAAGTAAAAGTAAATGAATTTGCAATTGGTTTTGGTCCTACAATATGGAAAAAGCAGGGAAAAGAAACAAAATATGCGCTAAGGCTTATTCCACTAGGAGGTTTTGTAAATTTAGAAGGTGAAGTAGGCACTTCAGAAAGTAAAAATTCGTTTACAAATGCAAGTATTCATAAAAGAATGGCAATAATACTAGCTGGTGGAATAGTTAATATATTGTTTGCAATAATAGTATATTTTATTTTAAGTGTGAGTATAGGAAATAATATTTCACTTGTTGTTGACCAAACAATAGAAGGATATTCAGCAAAGCAAAGTGGAATAATAGAAGGAGATAAAATATTAAAAATAAATGACAAAAAGATAAAAGTAAAGTCTGATATAGATAAAATTCTAAATAGCTCGAATGGAGAAAATTTGAAATTAACTATACAAAGAGGGAACGAACAAAAAGAAATTAATTTATCACCAACTAAACAAGAACATAAAAGTACAGGAATATATTTAAAATCAGATAAAGGTGAAAATGCGAACAAAATAATTGCAATAGAAAAGAAAAGTATAGCAGAAAAACAAGGCTTAAAAGCAAATGATAAAATAATTAAAATAAATGATAAACAAATATATTCAATGCAAGATATTGTAAATGAAGTAAACAGTAATGAGAATGATGAAAAGCTAGTATTTACAGTAAAAAGAGGAAATGAGAATATACAAATAGAACTTATACCAGATAAAATATATACTTATTTATTAGGAGTGCAATTTAAGAAAGCACCAAATAAAATAACAACAAATATGTACTATGCAATATTTGAAACAAGGGATTTCTTAGCATCAAGTATAGATAGCCTAAAAATGTTATTTACAGGGAATGTAGGATTAGATCAAATGATGGGGCCAGTAGGAATATCAGAAACAATAGCAAATACGAAAGTGATACAAGACTTCATTTATCTATTAGCACTAATAAGCCTTTCGTTAGGAATAACCAATTTACTTCCATTCCCAATGTTAGATGGTGGAAAGTTTGTGCTATTATTAGTCGAATTAATAACAAGAAAAAGGATAAAGCCAGAAGTCCAAGTAAAGATAGAATTACTAGGCATGGCACTACTTATAATGTTATCAATATATGTAACATATAATGACATATTAAGGATTATATAAATTTAGAGTTTATATTTTATAATGAGTAAAAAATAAAAGTATATTATAGTATTTCAATTTAACTTAAAATAGAATACTTTCTTAATATAAAAAACAAGAATAAAATTTTCTTAGCGAAGAATGAGCTAAGAAAATTTTATTCTTGTTTTTTTATTCTTCCCAGTTATGGTAAATTTCAGAAACGTCATCTAAATCTTCAAGCATTTCAATTAATCTTTCCATTTTACTGCTACCAGCATCATCTAATGAGGCATAAGTAGAAGGAACCATTTGAATACCAGCTTCTAAAAATTCTAAACCTTCAGCCTCTAATTTTTCTCTTACTTCAGAGAAAATTTCTGGGTTAGAGGTAACTTCATAAACTTCTTCTTCAGAAGTAAAGTCTTCAGCGCCAGCATCTATTGCAAGCATCATTAAACTATCTTCATCTAAAGAACAGTTAGACTTATCAATTACTATTACACCTTTTTTAGTAAAAAGATAAGAAACACAACCAGAAGTTCCAAGGTTTCCACCACATTTAGAAAAAGCATGTCTTACATCAGCAGCCGTTCTATTTTTGTTATCAGTAGCTGCTTCAACAATAACTGCAATACCATTAGGCCCATACCCTTCATAAATAACTTCTTCATAATTTTCACTATTACCTGCACCAGCAGCCTTTTTAATAGCATTATTTATAGTATCATTAGGCATATTAGCAGCCTTACATTTAGCAATAACATCTTTAAGCTTAGAGTTACCAGCAGGATCTGGACCACCTTGTTTAACAGCAATTAATAATTCTCTACCAAGCTTAGTAAAAACTTTACCTCTGGCAGCATCAGCCTTACCTTTTTTAGCCGCAATATTATGCCACTTTGAATGTCCTGACATATAAAATCATCCTTTCTTTCTTAAAAATTTGCAAACGGCAAATTTTTAAATTATTCACCATTCACTATTCATTATTCATTCTTAATTAACAAAAACATTTTATCACACTTTATTTATTTTGTGTACCCTTTTTTGCAAAATAGTTCCCATTTCACATTGAGAACGTTTACTAATCTTAAAAACATATCATATAATATATAAAAAACTTGCAAAATTATGTAATCTATGGTAAACTTATAAAAGTAACCTATAAAAGTAAGCATCGTGCAATATGCACAAAAGGAGGGCACTGTAATGTTAGATGGATTAATATTTATGCTGTTTATTGGTGGAATTTATGGAATTTGCTATTTAATTGCATTACCAATAGCTAAACGGAGAATACTATGGGCAAAAAATATGAACATAGGAGAAGATGCAGAAGAAATAAAAGAGGAATTAAGAAATATTGCAAGGGACATTATTTTAGAAAAGAAAATTCCAGATGAAATGGAAGATGCAGAGGTAACAATAGTAAAAGAAGAAGGCAAAATTACAAGCGTAAAAATGAAGACTGAAAAAACGCTTCTTACATTAAAAACAGGGGGAGAAACGAGTATAATCAATATAGCATATTCAGAAAAGACAGCAGCGGCTAAAATAGCATTTGGTATTATGACAATAGTTATATTTGTACTTTTAATATTTGCAGTAATAACAATAGGAGTCTAATATTAAAACAAAAAGAGAGAATTTACAAATTAAGTTCTCTCTTTTTCTTGCTGTATAGGAAAAATAAACTTCTATGGGCAAGCAATACTGGTTAGTGTGGTGGAGACACTTACGTGTTTTAAATTTATAGTTCTAAACAATGTTTTAAAAGCATATAATATTAATATTATGATAAATATAAATAACATTTTAAGATGCTTTCCTAATAATGTAGTAAGAAAAATAGACGAATATTTTGTAAAAAACAATATAAATCTAAACTATTTAGAAGAAATACGAATAAGGGTAAATAGACCAATAATAATGAAATTAGGACAAGCAGAAATAATAATTGAATATAATATAACTTCAGAAGAAATATTAGAAATTTTGCAGCAAATATGTGATAATTCTATATATAGCTATCAAAACCAAATAGTAAACCGGCTACATTACTTTAAAAGGAGGACATAGGGTAGGAATTGTAGGAAATGTAGTTATAAAAGATGGAAAAGTAATTAATATATCATACATATCAAGCTTAAACTTCAGAATAGCAAAACAGATACTAGGTGCAAGCGACAAAATAATAAAATATGTAATAAATCCAGAAGAAAATAACATATATAGCACACTAATGGTATCCCCTCCAGGAGTAGGAAAAACTACATTATTAAGAGACTTAATAAGAAGAATTAGTAATGGAATAGAAAATATACATTTTAAAGGAATAAATGTAGGCGTAGTAGATGAAAGAGGAGAAATAGCAGCAATGTATAGAGGAATTCCACAAAATGATGTAGGAATAAGAACCGACATACTAGATGGAATAACAAAACACTTAGGAATGACAATGTTAATTCGTTCAATGAGCCCAAAAGTAATAGTAGCAGACGAAATAGGAAGTATGGAAGACGTAGAAGCAATACGTTATGGAATATGTTGTGGAATAAAAGGAATATTCACAGCACATGGAAGTAGCATAGAAGATATAAAACTAAACCCAGCACTAAACAAATTAATAGAAAATTATTGTTTTGAAAGAATAATATTTTTAAGTGATAAAAAAGAAAAATGTGGAATAGAGAAAATATATGGACTAAATAAAGAAGAAAAAGTGTATGTGCAAATGAAAGAAAACGAATACATTTATGATTTATAGAATAAAATATAATTAGTTATTTAACTTACCCTATACTTTATTGTAGACGGGCGTCAGAAGGTTTTGACAACTTTATACCAGTTCGCATTTCTTATAATGTGAGTATTTACAAATTTTAGAAAAAAGTGTATAATTAATATGTAAACTTAAATAAGTTGTTTTTGAAAGGAGCACATATGAAACGGAAGCTATTTAAACATATAATAATTATTATATGTACAATAATTATTCTTACAATTATCTGTAGCAATGCACTTAATATTATTGAGTTCGTACACGATGCAATATTCATACCAGAAAAAAATATATTCTATATACTATATCAATTAATAAAATAGGAAATAGGTTAAAAATATATAATAACTTACAAAGCAAAGTCTACTTCATTTTTGAAAGGAGCCAACATGAAAAATCGGAACAAAGTTGCTATATTAATGATAGTATTAGGACTACTACTTATACCGTGTGCACTTATACTTGTTTGGGCAGTAGCAAATAGTAATATTCCCTGGATGCTAATATCATTTTGCATTATTACAGCTGTAGGATGCTTTTATACAGCAATTGGAATCATTAGCTTAAAATAATAAAAAATGTAATAAATAAAAAAGGATGGAAAATAATTTTTCCATTCTTTTTTGTTCTAAAACAAAATCCACCTGAATATAATTAATATAGAAAATATAAAAAGGACAAGGTAACAAATATGCAAATAATAAAATATATAACATTAATATTAATTTTATCGTTAACATCATACATAGGAATACTAATTTCAAAAAAATATTTAAACAGAGTAAAAGATTTAAAGGAAATGAAAAATGCACTAAATATGTTTAGTACGAAAATAAAATTTACATATGAGCCAATTCCACAAACCTTTAAAGAAATATCACAAAAAACAAAACCAAATATATCAAACATTTTTAAAAGTGTATGTGAAAAAATGAACACTGGCAATGCAGGGAAGGCGTGGGAAGAAGCCTTAGAAGAGTCAAACACCAATATGACAAAAGAAGATATAGAAGTACTAAAAAATCTAAGCAATCTATTAGGAAAAGTAGATATAGAAGGACAAGTAAATGAAGTAGAATTAGTAGAAAACTTTTTAGACACACAAATAGAACTCGCCGAAGAAGAAAAACAAAAATATGTAAAGATGTATAAAACATTAGGAATAACAATAGGACTAGCAGTAGTAATAATATTGGTATAGAAGTTGGAGGTTAGAAGTTAGAACTAGGGTAAAAACTTCGAAGAAAAATTTTATAAATCCAACATCCAACCTTTAACTTCCAACTTCGAATCTTCATTCAAAGAGCTAAATAAAAAACTATTAATAATATAAAAAAATAGAAATTTGAGAGGTATAAACATGGATATAAATTTATTATTTAAAATAGCAGCAATAGGAATACTAGTTGCTGTATTACATCAAGTATTAGTAAGAGCGGGGAGAGAAGATCAAGCAATGATGACAACCTTAGCAGGTTTAGTAATAGTGCTAACAATGGTAATAAAGGAAATAAGCACATTATTTGATACAGTAAGAACAATATTTGGATTGTAAATAGAAGTTGGTAATTGCTTGAAAATAAAAATATTATGTAGGGGCGATTAGCAATCGCCTGCTCTTTGAAGAATATTCTAAAAAAGAAGAACATTACAAAAAATTAAAATTTTGCCTACAATATAATAAAAATAGGACAAGACGCTGTAGCACGGGCGATTACTAATCGCCCCTACAATTGTAAAAAAGTTACTGAAAGAGAGGGACAAAATGGATATTATAAAAATCATAGGAATACGGCTTAATTGCCTTAATTATAATAATAATTTTAAAACAATACAAACCAGAATTTGTTATATATGTGTCACTTATTGCAGGAGCATTAATACTTGGAATTATACTTAGCAAAATATCTGGAGTAGTCGAACTTTTGACTAACCTTGCGAATAAAACAGCTATAAATAATCAGTTCTTAACATTACTTATAAAAATAACAGGAATAGCATTTTTGACAGAATTTGCAGTAAGCATATGTAAAGATTCAGGAGAAACAGCGATTGCTAATAAAATGGATATGGGAGGAAAAGTGGTCATTGTTTCTATGTCTATTCCAATTATATCGGGGTTGTTAGAAACAATAGTAAAGGTATTGCCATAAATATTATAAAAATTAAAGGTAATTGTAGTAGCAAACCTTGTGCCTGTATATATTATGAATTACCCAAAGTGACGTTATACCCCAAAAGTGACGTTATACCCCATTAGGAAACGTCCCCAATTGGAAAAAGGAGCCACACAAATGAAAAAAATAATTCTAATTTTTGCCATAATCATATTTCTACTATTTCCAACTTTAACATATGCAGAAGAAGTAAGCCAAGACGAAATCATATCCTCGCAAAAAGAAGTTTTAAATATTACTAAATTCATAAGTGAATCTAAAAAATATACAGAAGATGTATTTGGAGATATAGACTATGGAAAACTTTTAAACTCAGCTATAACAGGAAATATAGACAATAAACTATTAGGCAAAAGTATATTAAATTTGATAGGAAAAGAAACTATTATCTCTATTAGAGTAATAGCAAGCATTATGGTAATAGTTATAATACATAGTGTATTAAAAAGTATAAGCGAAGGTTTAGAAAATCAAGGAATTACACAAATAACATACTATGTCCAGTATATATTAATAGTAACCTTAATAATGACAAATTTTGCAGATGTAGTAACTATGGTAAAAAGTTCTATTAATAATTTAGTAAGCTTTTCAAATTGCTTAGTGCCACTTCTTACAACATTAATGTTAAGCACAGGAAGTATAGCGTCAGTAAATTTACTACAACCAATTTTATTATTTCTTATAACTTTTATAGGAAATTTTATAAATGCTGTAATAATTCCAGCAGTACTAGTCTCAACATCACTTTCTATAGTATCAAAAATATCAGACAGAATACAACTAGATAAATTGGCAAAATTTTTTAAATCTAGTGTAGTATGGGTATTAGGGGTAGTACTTACTCTATTTGTAGGTTTACTTTCATTAGAAGGAAGTCTTCGGAAGTACAGTAGATGGAATAACAGCAAAAACAACTAAAGCAGCAGTTGCAAATTTTATACCTGTTGTAGGAAAAATATTAGGTGACGCAGTAGACTCAGTAATAGGAGCTACAACAATACTAAAAAATGCAGTAGGAATAGTTGGCGTAATTGTGATACTAGGAATATGCATATTGCCAATTATAAGACTAGTACTTTTAATGACAACATATTATATAGGCTCAGCCATTTGCCAGCCAATAGCAGATAAAAAAATAATAGACCTACTTTCACGGTATAGGAGATACCTTTAAAATTTTACTTGCAGTAATTACAACTGTATCGGTAATGTTAATAATAGGTACAACCCTAGTTATTAAAATATCGAACAGTGGGCTTATGTATAGATAGGGGAAAGAAAGATGGATTTTATAACTTCGTGGGTACAAGGAATAATTATAGCTGTAATAATTGGAAGCATTATAGAAATGTTACTTCCAAATGGAAATAGTAAAAAATATATAAAAGTAGTAATAGGTGTATATATAGTATTTAGTATAGTTTCGCCAATTATAAGTAAATTTACTGGAAGTGAACTTAAGTTAGAGTCTATTATTGATATAAATAAATATGAAGAAAAAATTGCTAGTTATGAAATAGACACTAAAAATTTAGAAAATACCAATAAGTATAATATAAAAGAAGTATATATTTTAAACTTAAAAAAGGACATTAAAGCCAAAATAGAGGATAAAGGCTATATTGTAAACAGTATACAAATAGAAATAGAAAATACTGATGAATATAAGGTTAAAAATATAAATATGACTTTAAGCAAAAGAGAAAACAAAAAAGAAGAAACAGAAGAAAAAAGTATAAATGAAATTGAAAAAGTAAATATTGAAGTAAAAATAGAAAATAGCACTACTGAAGAACCATCAGAAATGATAAGACTAACAACAAAAGAAATAAACGAAATAAAAGAGTACATATCTTCAGTATATGAAATAGATAAAAAAGATATAAACATAAATAAAATTTAGAGTACAAAGCTCGGAAAGGAATAATATGTTAAAAGAACAAATGAATAAAATTTTAAATATTTTTAAGAATAATGAAGGAAATAATAAAAAGAAAATTGAAAATTTAGTAGTGTTCGTAATAATTTTAATAATTACAATAATAGTAATAAATATTATATTAAAAGATGACAAAAAAGAAGGAAAAACTGAAACTAATAGTATAGGGAAAACACTAGCTAAAACTGAGGATCAAAATTATACAAACACAAATGATGAGTTAAAAGAAAACTTAGAAGCAATACTTTCAAAAATAGAGGGAGTAGGGAAGACTAATGTATTAATCACATATTCACAAAGTAGTGAAACAATTGCAATGTATAATGAAGATAGTACTAAAAGTGATACAGAAGAAGCGGATTCTCGGTGGAGGAAGTAGAAAAATAAGTCAAACATCTAATAAAAAAGAAGTAATATATCAAGATAAAAATGGAGAAAAAGTACCAGTAACGCAAAGCATAGTAAAACCAAAAATAGAAGGAGCAATAATAACAGCAACAGGAGCAGGTAATAGTGAAGTAAAACTTAAAATAACACAAGCAGTAGAAGTGGCAACAGGGCTTGCAACACATAAAATACAGGTGTTTGAGATGAGTAAGTAGAGAGTAAGGAGGAAAAAATGAAAAGTTTAAAAAGAAATCAAATCATTGTTTTTGTTATAGCACTTATGCTAGTTTCAGCAGGATATTTAAGTTATACTGCAAATAATGGAGATAATACAATTGAAACAAGTTCTGAACTGAATTCTATAGAATATGCAGGAATTGGAGATGCTAAATTAGTTAATAGTAATGCAGTAGAGCAAACTAATACAAATTCTGAAAGTATAGTTACTAGTAATGAAAAAAGTGATAATGATAAAAACACAGAAGATAAAAATGTAAATACTGAAAATTCTAACAAAGAAACAGAAAATAATAAAACCACTAATGAAACAGTTACAACAAATATAAAAAATACAGATGAATATTTTTCATCTTCAAAACTAACAAGAGATACAATGTATTCACAAATGATAGAAACATATGAAAAAATATTAGAAAATCAAAACATAGCCTCAGACCAAAAAACAATTGCACAAACAGAAATAAAAAATATAAATGACTGCAAAAATAAAATTATGATATGTGAAAATTTAATAAAAACAAAAGGGATAAGTGATAGTATAATTTTTATTAATGAAGATAGTATTAGTGTAGTAGTAAAAGCAGAAAAACTAGAACAAGACCAAATAGCACAAATTCAAAATATCATAGAGAGAGAAATGAAAGCAGAAATTGGTAATATACATATAAGTAATAAATAGAAGTTAGAAGTTAAGTAAAGATTTGGTAAAGATTTGGGCGGGTAAAGATTTGGGACGTAAAGATTTGGGACGTGTCTAAAAATTTACAAACATATATAATAAAAAAATATATAGTTATTTACTGTTTGTAAATTTTTAGACACG
>JAAVYV010000070.1 GCA_022791325.1 Clostridia bacterium | reverse complement strand
TGTAGGGGTCGCCGCCTTCGGCGACCCGAGAAATAGCAGAAAATAAGAAAAAGCTGAAATACAACAATTAAAAGTATAAAACTAAAATTTAATGTAGGGGCGATTAGCAATCGCCAGCGTGGCGAAGCCACTTTTGTTCTAGTATAGGGAAAAACTATTTCTTAAATTGACAGTATTGTGTTAAAAGGGGGCTACTAAAGAAAGAAACACATGAGAAAATCATTTTTATTATTTTTAACTATAAATAAGATACTTGCAAATACCTTGATGGTATAATATAATAATTTTACAAACATGGGACAAAATAACAAAAAAAGGGAGGAACGAAAGAAATGAGAAAAAGTAGGAATAAAAGTAAAATAAAAGAAAATGTTGCACTAAAATCATCTCAAGGAATAACACTAATAACACTTGTAATAACAATAATTTTACTAATAATATTAGCAGGAATAGCAATTAATTTAAGTATAGGAGAAAATGGCTTATTTAAAATGGCAAAAGAAGCAAGAAATAAATATTTGCAATCAGAAAAAGATGAAGAAAAAGTTTTAAACGAATTATATAAAGAACTAGGCATGGAAAATTTGCCAGAAAATACAAAGGAGAATCCACAAGAAATAGGGAAAGAAGTAGCATTAAAAGATAGTTGGGGTATGCAAACCGTAACATATACAAGTACAAAAGATGGAAAAGAAGTAAAGGATGTTACAAAAGTAGCAACAGTATATGCTATATCAGTAGGAAATGGAGAAACTGTGCCAGTGCCAAAAGGTTTTTGGTATGTAGGAGGAAACTTAGAAAATGGAGTAATAATATCAGACAATATAGAAGATAGATATGGCTATAACCCAGAAACAAAAAAAGAAGATGAAACTACATTAGATAAAACAACTCATGAATATGCCGAAAAACTAAAAGGAAATCAATTTGTATGGATACCATGCACAATACAAAATTATAAGAAAAACACAAATTGGAATGGAACAACACAAAAAAGTGGAACATTTGCAAGTACGAATTGGGACACATCTACAAACACAGCAGAGGAGACACAAATAGAAAAATATGGAGGATTTTATGTAGCTAGATATGAAGCAGGAACAAGTAACATACAAGGAATAGATTTTTCTTCTAACCATACATGTACAGAAAGTTGGATAACTCCTAATATAAGTTATTCAAAAGCAATTGGGAATATAACAAGCAAAGCAAATGAAATACCATATTATCATGCAGACTATTACACAGCAGTAGAAATGAGTAAAAGAATGTATAAAAATGATAATGAAAGAAATAAATATGTAAATTCAGGTTTAATAACAGGAACAATGTGGGATGTAATGCTAAAAACAATGAATGAGAAAACTAGCTGTAGCACAATTTCAGGTAACTGGGGAAATTATTATGATAATAAGGTAACAAATGCAAGAGGAAAATTAACATATATAAAAGATAGCTCAGGAAGTGACAAAGGTTCAAATACAGTGTGGGAAGATAATACAAGTAAAAATAATACAAAAACAACTATAGGTGGTGTAAACTACTGGAAGTTGTTATCAACAGGGTCTACTGATGAAGTGCAAAAAATGCATATATATGATGTTTCAGGAAACTTATGGGAGTGGACACAAGAAACAGCATTTCAAGATACTAAAGAAAAGTTTATACTTCGTGGAGGTAGCTTTTATGATTCTTACGCAAACTGTCCTGCCTGTTTCCGTGCTTGCAGTTCCGAGACTGATTCCTACACCACTTTCGGGTTCCGTCCAGTACTTTATATAAAGTAGAGTTGAATACTGATACCAACACATCATTATTATATTACACAAAATATTAGAATAGAGAAAGACTGAAACATAGGAGGAAAAAGACAATGAGAGATAAGAAAGGGATTACATTAATAACATTAATTATAACCATTGTAGTTGTATTAATTTTAGCAGGAATTATATTAAACGTAACTTTAGAAGAAAGTGGTTTATTAAAAAGAACTCGAGTATCAAAGAAAGAGTATGAAAATGCAGAAAATAAAGAAAAAGCTGAATTAGAGCAAATAACAAACTTACTAGATAATTATATCGGAAATGATAACAATATTGAGAAATTAACTGCAGATATAATTTCTTTTACTCCTCAAAATCTAGAATGGAATGTAAAAAATGTTAAGGAAGCTTTAGACTATTTGTATAATAAATAAAAAAGCAAACTAAATTAAACTTTTTGAATCTAATTTTTATTGAAAAAAGAGGGGAATAGTAAGGCTAAAAAAATAATAATGATAAATTTACATGAAAAATTTTTGCCTTCCGCAGACAAAGTGTTAGCGAAGGCAAGGAAGGAATGAGATTAAATATGAATAAGAATATGAAATTGATTATATGTATGGTAATTATTATATTATTAACAACATGTATAAGTGTATATGCTACTTATAAGTATTTTGCAAAAGATGTAAGCTACACTAAATTAGATGGAACAGAAATTAGTGTACAAGATGCGTTAAATGAATTATATGGAAAGAAACCAAATATAGAATGTATATGGGCCTCAACAGACAATTTGGTTACTCCTCATTCAATAATAAATAATACAACAACAATAAAACATGATGGAATTCTTATTATAGATATGGCGGGAGTAGAAGGAAATGGAACACTAAATAATAAATGGACACACAACGTAAAAGTTAATAATAATTTTATAAATTCAACAGGGGGACAATGTAATGGCTGGAACGGGCATTATTATTATATGATACAAGTTAAAACGGGAGATACAGTTAGTGTATATAGCAATATTAATTATACTGCCAACTATAATGCTGTATCAGTAGGTGGGTATTTAGTATATTAAATGATATATGCAAATAAGGAGTAATATTGAATTCTACTTTTTGAGGTATAATTCATATTTACTTCTTTTTTATTCAATAAAATAGTGTATTTGTAAAATTTAATGATGCCTTTTTTAATTAAAGAAAATAATTATTGCTATTTAATGAACAAAATTATAAATGAGTTGTTACTAAAATACATGAAAGTTTAATTTTTTATATTGAAAAATATATATCAAAATGCTATAATTCAAGGAGAAAAGATAAAAAAATAAAGTATATTTGATACCAAAATCCTACAAAATTAGATATTGAGATTTAGTATAATATAATAAGAAGTATAAAAAATAGAAAGGATTCAATTTAAAGTTATTTAATTGATTATAAAAAAGAATGAGTGAAAAATTTAAATCAGGTTTTGTTTCAATAATAGGAAGAACAAATGTAGGAAAGTCTACAATAATGAATGCATTAGTAGGCGAAAAAGTAGCAGTAGTAGCAAATAAAGTACAAACCACAAGAACGGCGATAAGAGGGGTAGTAAATAGAGAAAACTCACAAATTGTTTTTATAGATACCCCAGGAATTCATAAACCAAAATCAAAGTTAAGTGAAACTATGGTAGAAACCGCATTTACTTGTGCACATGATGTAGATGTAATTTTATTTGTTATAGATGGAACATCAAAAGAAATAGGTAGGGGAGATTCTAAAATACTAGAAAAAATAAAAGAATCGAAAAGAAAAACGATACTAATCATAAATAAAATAGACATGATAAAAGAAAAAGAAGATTTACTAAAATTAATAGATTTATACCAAAAAGAATATAATTTTGAAGCAGTAATACCCGTATCAGCAATAAAAAGAGAAAATATAGAAATAATATTAGACGAAATAGAAAAAAATTTAAAATATGGTCCAGCGTACTATGATATAGAAGAATACACAGACCAAACATCAAGGCAATTAGTAGAAGAAGTTATTCGCGAAAAAGCATTAAAATTTTTAGATGACGAAGTTCCACATGGGTTATATATAGAAACAGAAAAAATGAAATACAGAAAAACAAAAGAAAAACAAGAAATATATGATGTAGAGGCAACTATTTACTGTTTAAGAAACTCTCATAAAGGAATAATAATAGGAAAGAATGGAAATATGCTAAAAAAAATAGGAACATATGCAAGAAAAGACTTAGAAAATATGTTAGGAATAAAAGTAAACTTAAAAATATGGGTAAAAGTAAAAGAAGACTGGCTTAATAATGACAAAATAGTAAAAAAATTCAAACTAAACTAGAAAAAATGAATAAAATATATAAAAAAGCAAAAAATAACAATAAGAAATTATGAGGAAGGTGAATTCTTATGATAAAACAAATAGCATGGAATACCTTTAAAAATACAGGAAGCATAGATTCATATTTAGAATTAACTAAGGTAGAAAACATAGAAAGAAACATAAGTAAAAAATTAGAGAAAAAAGAGCTAAACAATGTAGAACAAAATATAAAAAAGGATATACAACTTTAAAGGTGAAATAAACATGGGCACAATAAAAACAAAAGGAATAATAATAGCAGAAAATAATGTGGGCGATTTTGATAAAATGCTAACAATATTAACTCCAAACGGAAAACTGTCGTGCAGTGCGAAAGGTGCAAGAAGGCCAAAAAGCCAACTTATGGCAGGCACACAGTTTCTATGTTTTGGAGAATATATGATGTTTAAAGGTAGTAATACATATACATTAAACTCATGTGAAACGATAGAATTATTTTATAATTTAAGAATAGATTTGGATAAATTAAAATATGCAGTGCATATAACAAAAATAATTAGCGATGTTACATATGAAAACCAAAATACATACAAAATTCTACAACTATATTTAAACACATTATATGTAATAGCAAATACAGATATGGACTTAAACTTTGTCATATCTATATTTAAAGTAAGGCTAATGTGTTTATTAGGTTTTAAACCAAGGTTAGATAGATGTGTAAATTGCCAAAATGAAGAAGTGAATCATTTTAGCTTTAAAGATAATGGACTAAAATGTATAAACTGTAGTAAGCAAGACACAGGAACAATACAAATTAGTGAATCGACAAAAAATGCACTAAAATATATAGAAATTGCGCCACCAAAAAAGTTATTTTCATTTAATATGTCAGATGAAAATAAAAAGCAGTTGGAAATAATTGCGAAAATTTATACTAATAGTAAATTAGAAAAAGAATATAAAATATAGAAATAAATATAGGGGTGACTAGTAGTCGTCCAATCTTCAAATCAAAGCTATAATAAATTGAATACATAAAATTCAAATAATGTGTAAAATAAGCTATATTCTACATTTATATATATTAAAATAACTAAGAAATAATGTAGGGGCGATTAGCAATTGCCCACAGACTACAGAGAATAAACATCTATGGCTCTTCAAAGAAGTTTCGAGATTAAATTAGAGATATAGCAAAACCGTTGGAGCACAGGCGATGCCATCATCGCCCCTACATATATACTGAATATTTAATATTAGCTGTGAATGTAACTAATTTATAGTAATTTTTTTAAGATAAAAGGCTACCAAAACCTTGTAAAAGACAAGCTATTGTGATATATTAAAACCTAATAGGAGGTATGCCTATGTGGGGAGATATAGCAATAGCTTTTTTGTTAGCATTTATAACAACATTTGTGCTAACACCATATACAATAAAAATAGCAAAGAAAATAGGAGCAGTAGATGTTCCAAAAGATGAAAGAAGAATGCATAATAAGCCAATGCCAAAGTTTGGTGGTCCAGCTATTATAATAGGTTTTCTTTTATCAACAATATATTTATTAATCACTTCTTCAATAGAAGGAAACTTAAACTTATTTGGTGGGGAAAATTACTTTATAAAGCTAATAGGCTTTTTATTAGGTATATTAATACTAAGCTTTGTATGCTTTTTTGATGATATAAAAGGAATACATCCACTAGTTAAGTTAACTGGCCAAATTATAGCAGCAGGAGTAGTAGTAGCATTTGGTATACGAATAAATAATTTTAACTTACCATTTTTTGAAGGAAATATAGTTTTAAGTAATGTATTTTCCATAATATTAACAATGGGCTGGATAGTAGGAATAACAAATGCTATTAATTTAATAGATGGGTTAGATGGCTTATCAACAGGTATAGCAATAATATCATCAGTATGTTTACTAATTATATTTGCGTTAAACAGTTCACCACTAGTAGCAATAATAATAATAACAGCGTTAGTAGGTGCACTATCAGGATTCCTACCATTTAATTTTAACCCAGCGAAAACATTTATAGGAGATATAGGCTCAAATTTTATAGGCTTTACCCTATCAATAGTATCAATACTAGGAATTGCAAAAACTGCAACAGCATTTGTAGTAGTATTACCAATAATAGTATTAGGTCTTCCAATATTTGACACAATATCAGCAATAATAAGAAGGCTAATAAAAGGAAAATCTTTAAAAGCAGTTTTACAAGCAGATAAAGGACATCTGCACCATAAATTAATTGCAAAAGGTTTCACACAAAAAGAAGCAGTTCTAACACTATATGGAATAAGCGTAGCATGCGGAATGTTTGCAGTAATACTATTTGAAAGCGACATATGGAAAGCAATATCATTTGCATTAATGGTAGTAGCAGTAGTATGTATTGGGTACAAAGAATTTTTTAAATTAAAAGAAGAAGAAAATGAAGAAAAATAATTGAAAATTATGTAAATATATGGTATAATATTGTTATTAACGTTACTTTATAAACAATATTATACCATTTTTGGTAAGGAGGAATTTTGTATGAAGCGGAATGCACAAAGTTTAAGTATTTGTGTACCAGGTAAGAAGTGCGTCAACCAGTGTAAGTTTTGCGTGTCATGTATGCATGCAGATGCCTACAAAAACCAGATGGATGAAAACCTTCCTTTTTATGACCTCTATCTTGAGGACTATGTAAGAAGGATGATTTTTGCAAAGGAGAATGATGCTAATATCATGATGATTACAGGTGATATTGAGCCATTACAAAACCGCCATTTTCTGCAAACTCTTGCACTTATTAACAAGTATGTATTACCACAAAGAGGTTGCAGTGCATTTAACTGGATTGAAATTCAGACATCAGCAGTAGGATTTGACAGAAACTACGCAAGGTTTTTGAGAAATACAGTTGGTGTAAGTGTACTTTCACTTTCGTTATCAAGTTTTGATAATGAAAAGAATGCAGAAATTGTAGGAATGCCTAAAAATATAAAAGTAAATATTGAAGAAGTGTGTTCAATAGCAAAGGAGTATGACTTTACACTCAGGCTTAGCCTTAATATGAGTCAGGAAATGTTAAGAAGTGTAGGAGGAATTCTTAATTATAAGATTGCTGAAAATATATTTGATAAGGCGAAAAAGTTGTGTGCAGATCAAATTACTTTCCGTAAGTTCTATACAGACGGCGACAATGAACAAAGCAAGTGGATTAATGAAAATGCAGTATCAGATGAGTTCTTTGAAGCGCTGCATGAGTATGTTAAAAATCATGGGAGGATTATTGGAACATTGCCATATGGCTATAGCCAGTATTCTGTAAATGGAATATCTGTTGTTATAGACGAAGATTGTATGAACGAAGCAAAGGCACAAAAGGACACATCAAAGTATTTTGTAATACGACCAGACTGCAAGCTGTACGATGGCTGGAACAAAGAAGACATCATATTCTAATTCCAAATCAAAGAAATTCTTAAAACAGGAGAAGGGTAGAAATTTCTACTCTTTTTCTGTTTAAAAAAAATCTTACAATTTAGAATATAAAGATATATTTAATAAATTTTTAAAAAGCTATTGACAAATTATGATATTATCAATATAATAATAACATACTTATTAATAAAATGATAATATCATATAAAGGAAGTGATTAGGTTGAGTAATAAAAAAAGTATAGTAGTATTTGGAGGTTCATTTAATCCACCACATAATTCACATTTTTCAACTGCACAGCAAGTATTAAATCAATATGAAGAAGTAGAAAAAGTAGTATTTATTCCTGTAAATAAGAAGTATGAAAAAGATGGGTTAGAAGAAAATATTCATAGGTATAATATGTTAAAACTAGTAATAGAGAAAAACAATAATTTTATACTCTCAGACATCGATATGAATGGAAGTCGATCACTATATACAATAGAAACATTAGAAGAAATAAAAAAACAATTTCCAGATAAAGAAATATGGTTTTTAATAGGAAGTGATAACCTAAAAGAACTTCATACATGGAAAAGAGCAGAAGAGTTAGTTTCTAAATATAAAATATTAGTAATGGAAAGAAACGAAGATAAAATAGAAGAAATAATAGAACAAAATGAATTATTAAAATGCTATAGAGAAAACATAAGAAAGATAGAAGAAGGAATAAGAAGTAATTTTAGTTCAACATATATACGCTCGGAAATAAAGAAACAAAAAAGTGTTAGATATTTGATGCCAGATGAAGTATATGAATATATTAAAACAAATAATTTATATATAGAATAATAACTGCAGGGGGCCCCGCCATTAGCACCCCCAGAAATAGCAGAAAATAAGAAGAGCAGAAGGGGTAGATGGGGGACGGTTCGTAATCGGAAACAAGATAGAGAAGAACCTTAAGCCAAAAAACAACAATAATCTAGCTAGATTAGGAACTGTCCCCAATCGGAAGCAAAAAGCACAAAAAAACAACAAATTTTATATATGAGGAGATTATTTCATAGCTGTTCGAGCAAAGCTAGTTACAGATAAGTTATGTATTAGTTTAATAGTTCACTCTTCAAAGAAATGGACTAAGTGAATAGTCAATAGTGAAAAATGAATAGTGAATAATACAAAATTCAAAGAATTTTGGGAAAGGATGATATATATGATTAAGAACATTGAAAAAGAAGTTGAAGAAATCACAAAATGGATAAAAGCATATGTTGAAAAAACAAAAGCAGAAGGTGTAGTAATAGGAAACAGTGGAGGCAAAGACTGTGCTACAGTAATAGCATTAGCTGAGAAAGCATTAGGTAAAGAAAATGTATTAACAATAGCAATGCCATGTAATTCTATAAAAGCAGATATAGAAGATGCAAAATTAGTATCAGATGCATTTGGAGTTAAATTATTAAAAATAGATTTAACCGATACTTACCAAACACTAGAAACTGAAATTGACAAAGTAATTGCTGAAGTTACCAAAGGAAAAGAAGAATGGAGAGAAAGAGAAGCAAAAATAAATACAAAACCACGCCTAAGAATGACAACACTATACTATGTAGCACAAAATATGAACTATTTAGTAGTAGGAACAGGAAATAAATGTGAAGCAACTGTTGGTTACACAACAAAATGGGGAGACAATGCAAGCGACTTTAACCCAATAGGAGAATTTACAGTAGAAGAAGTACTACAAATAGGAAAATACCTAGGAGTACCAGAAAAAATCATAAATAAAGCACCAAACGACGGACTAGGAGGCAAAACAGACGAAGAAAAACTAGGAGTAACATACAAACAAATAGCAGAATATATAGAAACAGGAAAAACGCAAAAAGAAGCAATGGAAATAATAAAACAAAAAGAAAAAACATCAGAACACAAAAGAAAACCAATACCAGTATACAAAAGACTGTAAAAAGCATTGGGAACTAGACTGGGAACTAGACTGGGAACTAGATTGGGGACTGTCCCTGAATGGGTGCCAAAAGAAGGTAGCTTTGGGGACGGTTCGTAATCGGAAACAAGATAGAGAAGAACTTTAAGAAACAAACAAAAATAATCTGGCTAGATTAGGAACTGTCCCCAATGCGGAAATTAAGCAGAGCAACTTATAAAGGTAGAGCGCAACAAGAAGTAAAAAACAAAAAGCACCCCCTTGGGTAATCGAAGATGTCCCAAGAAAGACTGTCCCCAATCGGAAAGAAGTAGAATACTATAAAATGTAAACAACTCAGACGAAGAAAAACAAAAAACAAAAAGCAAAAACAAGAGCATAGAAATATGCTTAAAAAAACACAAACTGTTATTATCAAAGCAATAATAACAAAAGATGTAGGGGCGATTATCAATCGCCCGTAGCTCCTAGGGAATACCTTAATATATTTTAAGATAGTTCTTCGAAGAGTGGGCGATTGGCTTTACATTAACTTATCTCTAACTCGCTACTCGCTCGAAGAGCTAAGAAAATAATCGCCCCTACAAATAAAATCAAATATAAAAAAGGAGGAAAAAACATGAACGAAAAACTAAAAACTATAAAAAACAAAGGAAAAGAACTATTCAATCATATCTTCATAGATGGTCTAACAGGAATGGCGTGGGGGTTATTCTCAACGCTAATAATAGGACTAATAATAGAACAAATAGGAAAACTAATAGGAAACAACCAAATAGGAAATATGCTAATCCTAATAGGAAAAGTTTGTAGCGCATTAACAGGAGCAGGAATAGGAGTAGGGGTCGCCGTAAAATATAAAGCCTCTCCATTTGTAACAATTTCAGCAGCAATGGCAGGCTTAATAGGAGCATTTGCAAGCAAAATATTAGCAGGAAATGTATATGTAAATGGAAGCATAATACTAACAGGCCCAGGGGAGCCAATGGGAGCATTTATAGCAAGTTACATAGGAATAGAAATAGGAAAACTAATAACAGGAAAAACAAAAGTAGATATAATACTAGTTCCATTAGCTACAATATTAATAGGAGGAGCTATAGGTTTACTAGTAGGACCAGCAATATCAAACTTCATGGCACTACTAGGAAATATGATTAACTGGGCAGTAGAAAAACAGCCATTCATAATGGGAATACTAGTATCGGTCATCATGGGAATGATATTAACTTTGCCAATAAGCTCAGCAGCAATATCAATTATTCTAAACTTAAATGGATTAGCAGCAGGAGCAGCAACAGTAGGGTGCTGTGCAAATATGATAGGTTTTGGGGTAGCAAGTTACAAAGAAAATAAAGTAGGTGGATTATTATCACAAGGAATAGGAACAAGTATGTTACAAGTACCAAACATAATGAAAAAGCCAGTAATATGGCTACCTGCAATAATAGCAAGTGCCATACTAGGACCAGTATCAACAATGTTTTTCCACATGACAAACAACGCCTCAGGAGCAGGAATGGGAACAGCAGGATTTGTAGGTCAATTTATGACCTGGCAAACAATGGCAGGAGCAGAAAGCCCAGTAACTCTAATTATAAAAATAGCATTATTACACTTCATATTACCAGGAATAATAGCATGGCTAGTAAGTTACATTATGAGAAAAAAGGGAATAATAAAAGATGGAGATATGAAACTTGACTTGTAAAGTAAAAAGGCTTGAATAATTCTGACATGTATGGTATATCTATATTAGATATTATGAAAGAGGATAAATATAATTAATATGGATTTAAGCAATATTATAATAAGTTTAATTACAGAATTACAAAATAGAGGAATAGAATTTAAGTATTCTATAGAACAAGGAAGTATAACAACAGGACAGATTGAAGATTGTGGTAATATAAAAGAAGGAAGAAATTATGAGTTAACAATAATAACTGAAAATGAAGATGCATATAGCTCTAATAATCAAATACATGATGAAAAGTTTATGGAGCTAATATATGTAATTTTTCATGAATATAGACATATTGTTTAAATAGAAAAAAGTAAATATAACCCTGATTTTTCAAAAAACTCTATTAATATAGCTAAAATGAGTGCAATAAAAAGCAATGGCTTTGAAGACTATTATTTTGATAATTATGATAATGATATTGGAGAATTAGATGCTTCAATTTATGGAATAGAAGAAGCTATTAGATATGTTAATGATCGTTTTCCGCAAGTTGATGCTGAAAGAGGAGTACTTTCATTTATAAGAAAAAATATGCAAGAAGAATATCCTCATTTCCGTGTTAAAAAAGCTAATTCTGTTGAAGAGTGTATAAATGAATTAAGAGCAAGAATGAGTAATCCATCAAGAGTTGATTTGCAAGAAATAAATAGCAAAGATGGAATATATGCTGAAATAGATATTATAGATAATATTCTTCTAAAACAAGAAGTAATTAATAAGTATAGAAATTGCAAAACGGCAGAAGAAAAAGATAATTTTATTATATTAGAAATGTGTAAGTTACGTCCAGAAATGCTATTAGAATATCCAATTTTACAGAACAATATAGGAATAGAAAATAAAAAACAAAAAACTTTTAAAGAAAAATATAAGGTAGAACTAAATAAAATTGAATATGCTAGGATTGTGGAAAAATATGAAAATGGAATATATACAGAGAAAGAACAAATAGATAAAAGTGATATACAAGATTATAAATAACTTCTAACCTTTAAAAAGGAGGAAAAATGAGAGAAGAATTTTTTAAACCATCAGTAACAGTAGATACAATAATATTCACAGTAAGGGACTTAAATGTGGATAATTATAGGAAATTGCCAGAAAAAAAGTTTCAAGTGTTATTAGTAAAAAGAGCAGGAGAACCATATAAAGATAAATGGTCACTGCCAGGAACATTTGTAGGAAAAGAAGAAAGATTTGAAGAAGCGGTAAATAGGTGCTTGCAAGAAAAAGCAAATATTAAAGACATATATTTAGAGCAACTATACTCATGGGGAGATCCACAAAGAGACCCAAGAGAAAGGGTAATTAGCACATCTTACATGGGGTTAGTGGATGCAGGAGACATTCAAATAAAGGCAGGAAAAAATGTAGAAGATATACAGTGGTTTAATATAAAATTAAATACTATAAAAGAAAAAAGCAAAGAAAAAAAAGATGGATACTACAAAACAGAAGAAATAGAAATAGTGTTAGAAAGTAAACAGGAAGTATTGAAAAGTAGAGTAAAAGTAGTAAAAGAATTAATAAACGGAAACATGATAATATATACACAAATATTGCAATCAGATTTAGCATTTGACCACTCTAAAATATTAATATATGCCATAGAAAGGCTAAAAAATAAAGTAGAATATACTAGCATAGCATTTAACCTAATGCCAGAAAAGTTCACACTAACAAAGCTACAACAAGTGTATGAAATACTATTAGACAAGCCACTATTAAAAGCAAACTTCAGAAGAAAAATAGCAGATATGGTAATAGAAACCGAAGAATACGAAGAGAATGCAGGACATAGACCATCAAAACTATACAAGTTCAACCCAAACTGGCAACCACATGTATTTTAATGCTACCATTCCCATTGGGGACGTTTCCAAATGAGAAGTCTGTCACTTTTGGGAACTTTTTAATATATATTAAGTATCTGTTGCAGGACATATAAAATTTATAATTTGTGAATTGTAACCAAATGTTGAATAAATTGCTTAATAATTAATTAAATTATGTTTACAAAAAGCATTAAATGTGATATAAAAAGATTATTCTATTTAGCACATTTAGTGCTTTTACAATTTATTTAAAAATTTTATTTCAAAGTTATTAAAAATTAAATCGAAAATTTTTAATCTATTAAAAAATCAAATTAAATGAAATTAAAAAATAAGAGAGAAGGGAGTTTTATTTACTATATAGAGTACAAATATGCTACATAGAAAATAAATTTTTTGCAAGGAGAAAAAATATGGAAGAAAAGAAAGAATTGTTAAAACCCAAAAATGACATAGTATTTCAAAGCTTATTTACACAAAAGAATGAAAATATAACAAAAAATTTTATTTCAGCAATTATGGAAGAGAAAATAACAAAAATAAAAATAAACACACAAAAAGAATTATACAGAGAAAAGCCAACAGATAAATTAGGAATATTAGACTTAGAAGCAGAAATAAATGATAAAGAGAAAGTAGATATAGAAGTACAATTAATTGACAGAAAAAATTTAGTAGAAAGAATGTTATTCTATTTTTCTAAATTATATGCAAGTACAATAGATAAGGGAGAAGATTACATAGACGCAAAGAAAGTAGTAATAATAGCAATAATAGATTATGACTTGGACTTAACAAAACAAATAAAGGAAATGGAAACAGTATGGAATATAATAGAAAGAAAAAATAAAAACTTAATGTTGACAGATAAGTTAGAATTACATATAATTGAGTTAAGGAAAGCAAGAGAAGAATACAAGAAAAATAAAGCGAATAAAAAAGCACAATGGATGATGTTCATAAATAATCCAAACGAAATGGAGGTGCAAGAAATAATGAAAGAGAATAAAGAAATAGAAGAAGCAGTAGTAGAAATAAGAGAAATGACTCAAGACGAAAAATTAGAAAGACTTGCATTTTTAAGACAAAAAGCCATAATGGACGAAAAAGCAATATATGCAGCAGGATTAGATAAAGGAGAATTACGTGGAAAGGAAGTTGGAAGAAAAGAAGGGATAAAACAGACAGCTAAAAAAATGAAAGAAGAAAATTTACCACTAGAGTTAATTGAGAAAATAACGGAATTAACGAAAGATGAAATTGAAAAACTATAAATTACATATTATAGTAAAATAAACTTTTAATTAAATAGGAAAGTTATAAAATATAGGAGTGCCATTCATTAAAAATACTTCATATGGTACTCCTTTTGTAAAATAAAAAAAGAAGGTAGAAAATATTATGAAAGTATTAATAGCAACAAAAAATCAAGGGAAAATTGAAGGTGCGAGAAAAGCGCTATTAAATTATTTTGATAATGTAGAAATTGAAGGAATACCAGTAGAATCAAATGTAAGTGAACAACCAGTTAATAATGAAATATATAATGGAGCGAAAAATAGAGTTAAAAACCTTAAAGAATATGCAGAGAAAAATGGAAAACAAGCAGATTTATACTTGGCAGTAGAAAGCGGAATAACTAATTCATTAGGAAGATGGCTGATTACTAATATTGCAGTAATTGAAGATAATAGGGATTTTGAAAGCTATGGTACAAGTCCATCATTTCCAGTTCCAGAAAAATTAGTGAAAGATATTATAGATACTGATTTAAGCCAAGTTATGAATAAGATTTTTACTAAGGACGAAGAAAGGCACAATAAAGGTGGAGGAATACAATTATTAACGCACGAAAAAATATCAAGAATAGACTTAACACAAATGGCATTTATTATGGCATTAACTAAATATATAAATGAAGATAAATGGAAATAAAAAAGGGATGTAAAAAAGGAAAGATTTGGGACGCGTCAAAAACTTTCCTTTTATTTTTTACATTGTTTTTTAACTTTAAATAAAAAAGGAAAGTTTTTGACGCGTCCCAAATCTTTCCTTTTTTACATCCCTTTTTAAATAAACTTATAAATTGCTTCTGCAAATCCGCCATTGCCAGCAGAATTTTTGGTAACAAAATCTGCGACCGCTTTTACTTCATCATAGCTATTACCAACAGCTACTCCAATACTAGCTAAATTAAACATGCTTATATCATTAATGTTATCGCCAATAGCGAGTATTTGTGATTGTGGGATATTCAAGTATTTACTCAAAGCATTAATGGCATTTCCTTTAGAAACATTAGAAGTAGAAATATCTAAATATTCATAATCTTTATCAATAACATTATCACGATATTTTCCTTTCTTTCTAATATGTGTAATACTAATACCTTCTACTTGTTGTAATTTAGCTTTAAGCTCTGACAAGTCACTACTTGAAGAAAGAACTAACTGCAGAATTTCGGTATTTCCAGTAATTAAAGTATTATAAATATCAGAAACTTCCATAATATCTATTTTACCAGGGAATAACAAGGAATTCCTTAAATCTAAATATTCAAGCTTTTCACTTATAATGCCAGTGTCAGTATTAGCATGTACATGCATACCATATTCTTTAGCAAGTTCTAAGCATTTTGTAAGGTTAGATATAGAAAGGGATTTTTTAAAAATGACCTTATTAGTAGTTAAATCTACACAATGAGAACCATTTCCAAAAATACCAAAATTTGCCCCAACTTTTTTACAAAAATCCTTACTAATAGCATAGCTTTTACCAGTACAAAGAACAAAAGTAACATTTTTCTCTTTTAAATACGATATAGCCTGAACATTCCTTTCACAAATAGGATGCACATTATCGATTAAAGTACTATCAATATCACTAGAAACAAGTTTAATCATACTTTATCTCGTATAATCAATTCTATAGAAATATTAATCTATTTAATTGATTAATCCCTTTCTTTTAAATTTTTGATATATTATACTTCACGATGTATAATATACATAATACACTGTGGATTTGTTTCTATTTTTTTACAGCCATTT
>JAAVYV010000069.1 GCA_022791325.1 Clostridia bacterium | reverse complement strand
CTTTATTAAAATAATATTTCTATTTTGATATTATTTTGACTTCAAAAAAATTTGTATTTTTGAGGTCTTTTTGGCGTGGGATAATTTCCAATTAAAATTTTTTATAAAAAGGCTTGACTTTTAATAGTTAGTCTCCTTTTTATATAATTACAATAAAAATATTTTTTCTAATGTATATAATACAATAAAAAAAATAATAAGACAAGAACTCATTTGAATTATTCTTGAAGTTATCTGCTTTTCTGGTTATAGTTACTAGTTAATGGGTAATATACAACTTAGTAATACACTTTAAGTTTCGATATTTTTTTCTGAATATCATAAAAACACTAAATTTGCCGTTTTGGGTTGGCAAACAATTCCAATTTTTGATTAAATAATTATCTATCTAGTTACATCTTAATTTCAAATTTTAAAAAAAGCCGAAACTTGAAAGTAATACACATATTGACTATTGACTAGTAAGATGATATAATGCTTACGTAAACTTTAATTATAAATAATTGATTATTATCATATTATTTATTTAGTTATTATAAGGAGGAACTTTATATGGCAGATCTAGTTGTTACAATGAATGTACCTATGTTACAGGATTTACCTGGTGAAACATTACGGGGTAATACTTTTATCGCAAAAGGACTACTTGACTCTAGTGAAATAATATCAGACGCAGTTATTGATGCTTCAAAAAATATAGCAAACTCAATAGAAAATTGTGGCTATGAAATTTCTAGAAGTATAATAGCTTCTTCTCAAAATGTATTGTTAGGTCTAAATAGAATAGCTGATGAACTTGAGAGAAACAATAAAACTCAGGAATATTATATGCTTTTAAAAGAAATTGAAAAATTTGAAGACTATTGTATTGAACATAATATCATAAAGAATGTATATAGTAAAATTGATTTAAAGCCAATTAAAGAAATCGATGAGGATGAAGAAGATATTACTTTCTATGAAGCTAAAGGCTTAGTTATTTTTGTTGGCAATAAAATATGTGATATTGAAGAAATATCTATTCGTTTATTAATGTCTCCAATATCTGTAGTTGCTACATCTATCCTTAAGTATTCAGGCAAAGATTTAGGTCTATCGTTACCTTCTTATAATAAAGTAGAGGAAAAATTTTGGACTACTACTCATACTTTAAGTGAACTTCGTAAAGCTATTTTGTACTCAGGTTGTAAAGATTATAATATGTTTAAAGCAGAGTACACTTTAGAACAAGAAGAAATCATTTCAAAACATGCAACAAAACTACTTGATATAGTGTCTCTAATAAAGCAAAATATCTGTTTAAACAATTTGAGAACTTTGCATGCACAGTTGCGTTCAGCAGTAAGAGATTATAAAATAGAAACAGCAATGGCTAATTGCAGTAATTAAATTACTAGTTTTTAAAGAAAGATTTGTGACTCGTCACAAATCTTTCTTTTTTTATATTCTTAGGAAACCCTATGAAACTTTTTAGTTACGCAACACAAAGTAAAAATAAAATTTAACATATTTTATTTTCAAAAGAAAGTCATCCGCGATAGCGGTGAGTTCCCTTAGAAGATAGTTATGTAAGAATTAGATTTTACTAAAGTATAACTTATTCGTACGCATTAAAATGCTACGACTAAGAAATCTTAGCGAAGAATGAACTTAAAAAATTTTATTCTTGTTTTTTATAGCCTCTATTACTCATTTTACAATGCCTATAATATAGTGTTATTTTACGTTATTATTATTTTGCTTGTTCCATTTTAAATAGTTTTTAATAAAATCATTCAAATCTCCATCCATTACTCCTTGTACATTTCCAATTTCATAATTAGTTCGGTGGTCTTTTACCATTGTATATGGGCAAAATACATATGAGCGTATTTGGCTTCCCCATGCTATATCCATTTGGTTTCCTTTTAAATCTTCTATTTTATCTTTATTCTCTTTTTCCTTCATATCTAACAGTTTAGATTTTAACATTTTCATTGCTGTTTCTCTATTTTGTATTTGTGAACGTTCTGATTGACATGATACTACAGTATTTGTTGGTATATGTGTTATTCTTACTGCTGAAGATGTTTTATTTACATGTTGGCCACCAGCTCCGTGAGGCTCTATATGTATCTATTCGTAAGTCATCTGGGTTTATTTCTATTTCTACATCTTCTGTTATTTCTGGCAATACTTCTAATGATGCAAATGATGTATGTCTCCTTCCACCACTATCAAATGGTGAAATTCTAACTAACCTATGTACTCCCATTTCTCCTTTTAAATAACCATAAGCATATGGACCAGATATTAGTGCTGTAACACTTTTTATACCTGCCTCTTCCCCATCTAAGTAATCAAGTTCTTTTACTTCATATCCATTTGAAGAAGCCCACCTAGTATACATTCTATATAACATTTGCACCCAATCACAGCTTTCAGTTCCACCTGCTCCTGGGTGAAGGGTTATTATTGCATTACTTAAGTCATATTTTGCTGATAATAATGTATTAATTTCTAGTTTTTCTATGTCCTTTTCTAACTTATTTATAGATATATATAATTCATCTTGTAGAGGCAAGTATTGCTCGTGGGCTTCTAATTTTAACAATTCTATTAATTCAATAGTATCTTTAAGCTCATTACTTACTCTTTTATATTCTTCTGTTTTAGATTTTAAATTGCTTATTTGTTTTAATACAAAAGATGAGCCTTTACTATCATTCCAAAATTCTGCATTTGTTGTTTTACTTTCTAGTTCTATTAATTCATTTTGTAATTTAACAATGTCAAAGTGACTCACCTATTTCTTTTAATTTTATTTGCATATTATTTAATTTTTTAGAACTTTCTTCAAAATCTAACATTTTATCACACTCCTTTTTTTATATTATACACTATTATTTATATAAAATATATAATTTATAAAATTTTTATTATAATAATGTTAACTATTCGTTACTATACACAGCTAATATTAAATATTCAGTATATGTAGGGGCGATTATTTTCTTAGCTCTTCGAGCGAGTAGCGAGTTAGAGATAAGTTATGCTTTAGAGCAATCGCCCGTGCTCCAACGATTTTGCTATATTTCTAATTTAATCTAGTAACTTCTTCGAAGAGCCATAGATGTTTATTTTCTGTGGTCTACGGGCGATTGATAATCGCCCCTACATATATATTTTATATAAGCCGTAAAATCTTTCAATAACAAACCAACCACCAAAGTAAATTTACTTTGGTGGTTGATTTGTTATTCTGCTCTGCAAACTTCGTAAAGCTTGTTATTTGCAATAACACTAAAACCGTCAGTGTTAATATTATAAAACTTCGTTCTAGGAGTCATAATTGTATTAAACTCCATATTTTTATTTTTAGATTGGTCTTTTACATTGATAATATATAGAAAATCTTCATTCGGAATATATATCTTTCTTTTCCGAAAACTAATATTTCCTATATTAGCTTCACTAATTCCCTCTGTAATATTAATACGTTCATATCCTTCTGAATTAATGATAATTCCATTACCTTCACTATTTACTACTAACCATAACTTAGTTATGTCATCATAAATAATGTTATATTTTACTTTTGAATTAGAGTATTCTATATCACAAAGCTTCTCGCTATTGCAGTAAACTTCATCTACGTAATTAGAAGCTTTGACTAATACAAACTTTGTATTAAACTTGGCTAAAAAAGCTTTTGTTTTTTGACTGCATAAGAACTTAATTGTGTCTTTTTTGACTTCTCCATTATTTGTAAACTTCCTTTGGAAAATTACAGCTTCTTTGTTGTACATTCCTGTAAAGTAAAGAATATTATCATTGATGCAAGCATTTTCTATTCCTAATATTTCTTCACTATATATTTGAGTATTAGTTTTTAGGTCTATAACAATTACTTTATTAGGATATATGGCAATGGCTGTTTTTTTCCATAATAGTATATCATTAATTTTGTCGCATTCTGAAAAGTTAACGTCATACTGCTCTGTATCAGTTTCATTTCTTACTAATATACGAACATAATAGTTATCTTTAAAGCATACTGTACTATAATGATTTATAATGCGTGTTACATCTGCTTTAAAAGGAGTAACTTGCGTTGCTGTAAGTTTTGAATTAACATTAATTTTTTTAACACTAGTACTAAATGGCTCCTCATTGTATAACATTTTGTATTGTTTGATAAGATATGGTACTATGCTTTCTCTATTGTCTCCCTCAAAAATGTTTAAGAAAGCTGTTTTTAATTCCTCATCCATCCATTCATTCCAATCATTTGCTATTTTAGGTGGTACCATTTCATGGTTTCCAAGTAAAGATATTCTACGTTCCATTTTTTCTACAACGTCTAAGCGAACTTCTTTACCTGTATGTTCATCAATAGCGCAAAAGATTCCGTTAAAAGGATGTGTAAATGTAAGATAATAAAATGCCTGAATTGCAAACGAATACCAGTCATCTTTCATGGTAATATTATGGTTTTTTGTAGAAATAGGATCAATGAAACCATCAGTATAATTCATAAGTGAAATATCATCAATTCCCATTCCATCAAAGTCCAAAAAATATACATTCTTATCAGAGTCAAATAAAATATTTCTGTTATTTAAGTCTCCTATGAAAATATTAGCCTTTGTATGTAATTCTTCAATACATTTGCCAACTGTAATTAATATTTGTAGTACATCTTTCATAGTTATTCCAAGTTCTGCAACTTGCTTTTTGTCTCTTAACACATATATTGGTAGTCCTTCTACCCTTTCCATAGTATAACCAAAGATATTTTTTGACTTACTATCTATAAGCAATTTTCTAGGAATAATATACTTATAGTTATCAGCCTTATCATTAAGGTCATCTATTATTTGTTTTTTGCATAAAATCTTATATAAAATTAAATTTTTATAATCATCATATACATTAAACACTTTTGCTACATTATTTTTTCCATAAGGATAAATAACTGATTCTCCGCCTAAGGATATCTGCTCTTTACTAGTAATTTTTTCTTGCTTTTGAGTTTCCATTTCAATATCTTTTATTGCGGTTTTACCTACACATTTAGGGCAAAATATATTTTTATTGCTATAATATATATTATGAATTCTACAATATTTTGTCATATCCTCTAAAAAAGCTTCTAGCTTTTCCACTAAAGAATCTAAACTAGTAGTGTCATCTTTTATGTTTATCGTAATGGCATCATCTAAAGCAAGAACATTAGCTATATACTTATAGGTCCATTTTATAGTATCTTTAACATTAGCATTTTTACTTAAATACTCTATATTAACTATTTGCACCTGCTTTTTACAGTCTTTAACTACAAATACATTAGTAAAAGGATTTTTCGTAAAGCCTAAATTGTTATCAGTAAGTTCCTTAATTTGCAATATGAGTCTTATTATAAGCTTTAATCTAGGAAGGCTTCTCATATTATGAATATCGCGAATGTCAATAGTTCCTTTATTAACATCAAAGTCAACTGCTTTATATATATAGCCTATAAATTTACCATCAGATTTTGCTACAGCTTTTTTATAGGGCATAAAGCACTCTTGTATGAAGTTTATATCTTCAGAACTGCTATCTTCTTTTGGGAAATATCCATATTCTAGTTCATTATTTAACCTTCTGCTTATAAGACTATCTATTGTATTTTCTAACTCCTTTGTAGTATTTTCTTTATAAAGCTTAAGGTTAAAGTAATCATCAATTTGGTAGTGCTTTGCATATGCATCTTCAAATATTATATCTTCTTTGAAGTCGTATGGAAGAATATATATAGACCTCTTACATGCGGGACACATACAATCACTACGATAGTAAAGCTCATGTTTTGGGCAATAAGCATCAAAACAATTTTCATTTTCATATAAATACTTTATATTATTACTAATAACAGAAAGAAGTGTATTTATAGGACCTGGTGACACAGGAGTAAGAAAATTGGGGTTATAACCTTTAGCTAATAAATTTTCTATAAAATATTCTATAAATCCCTGATGTGGATCAAAATGGTCATATTTTGAACAATCAAGAAGCCCCATTTTGAAATCATCTTCTAAAATATTAATGTAAAATGTAAAATCGTCATCCATCCATATATTTTGTAATGGAATATAGTATTTCCCCATTTTTTTAAAAAAGTAGGCTATTGCTTTAAAAAGGTCTTTGTTGCTAAAGCTTAGTAGCTTTTCTTCTGTAAGCATGGTTCCTTTTATTGGATTCGTTACATAACCTACCATTTTATACATGTTGTCATTATTTATGCTTTTAGAGTAGATTATTTCTGAAATTTCAACAATTTTTATATGTTCATCTTCTATCATATTTAGCTTTTCACGTAACTGTTCATATAAATCTTCTTGCCTATTTTTAAAATTAGAAATTTTCTTCTTTCTTTTAAAAATAATTAATTTCCTATCATCATCTAACTGTGTAGTCATTCCATTTTCAATTTTAATGCCATACTTCTTTTCGGCTTCATAGTCAAATATGAAAGGAGTTTTTATTGGATCATATTCGAATTTTGCATCATACAGATATATTTCTGAATTATTATCTTCATAGCTTATTTTTCTAGTACTAGAAAAAATTTCTTCATATATTTCTTCATATTCTATAGACTTTTCTAAAACATAATTAATAAAATTCTTTGCAACAATAGGACTTAAAAATCTAACTTCTTTCTTAGCTAAAATTTCTTTTTCTTCCTTTAATTCTCCATATTTTTCATTGAAAAATTTTAAATATATTTTGAAAAATATAGAGACAATTTGATTTTTAAGTATATTTTTGTCGGTATTCATAAATTCAAATAACTTTTCCATTTTTGTAATAACTAAATTATCATTATACAAAACTAAATCTTCCTCAATGCTAAAATTATTATTACAATCACTAATAGAAGAGTTACCTGTTCTTCTACTAATACATTTAATTGCACTATTGATTTGAACTATAAAATTAAATATTTGATATTGATTTTTGAGTTCTTTTGCTAAAATTTTATTTGTACAATTTGCATCTTTTTCTGAAAACTTATATCCTATAATATTTCCGTTAAAGTCAATAATTATTTCATCACTTTGTTCTATAGGAGTTATAGAGTCTTTTTCATACCTATCATACTTATCATAATATTTTAAAAACTCCTTGAAATTTTCAGAAATATTATGGTAAATTTTTATATTTCCATCATAAATTACATATTTTTCATTTTTCTCAATTTCTGTTAATGTAATATTCTCTACATTTACTACTAAATATCTACTTGTAATATTTTTATACTGCTCGGCTCTTTCAAGTATATCAAGTATTTCTTCCATAGTATATATAACATTTTTACAAAAACAATTATAGCACATTGTAACTATAGGTAGCGTATATGGAAGTTCATTAACTTTAAAAATCACCTCATTACAAACCTTTTCGTAATATTCTTCAAAATTTATTCCATTTGAAAGAACATAATGAATATGTTTTATAAGGCACCTTTTTGATTTTGATATACTCTCACTGTCTAACGAAAATAGTGATAAAAACGTTGATATACACTCACATTTTTCACTTTGAAAATTCAAGGCATTTAAATAGTAACCTTTATTTTCAATATCAATAATAAAACTTATAAAGTCATAAAGCTTTTCTATTTCAGAAAGTTCATCATAGTTTACTTCAAAATTAACATCTATAAAAATCATATATATTCTGTTTTGCTTATCACTAATATATTTTTGAACTTTAAAAGCCATATTATTTGTAGAAATTACCTCTTCTTTTTCTTTGAGGCTTCTTACAATGTCATAAATTACACTTCCAATTTCTTCATTATTTACAACAACAACTAATTTATTTTTTAGATAGTATACTTCTTCAATATCTTCTACTTCTAAAACTTTTGTGTAATTCCGTTTTACATTGTTATATGCAAATTTAATTTTCAACTCATTAAACATAATTTTTTTACACTCCTTTTATATTTAAGAGAAGGGGAACTATTAAGAAGTCCCCCTATTTGCTGTTACAATTATATGAATTTAGAAATCTTCCATCCAGGAATCGTCTTCTAGAACTTCTTCAGTAGTTTTTGAGTAGTTTGGTGAGTTAATACCAACTTGACTAAAGAAATTTGCACCTAGGCCTTTTAGGCTTTTAGACTGATCTCTACACGATTTTGAAAGTTCTTCACTTAAGAACTTTACTATAAAGTCCTTGTCTGTTACATCTTTTGTAGACTTAAAGCCTAACTTTGTACCAAAGTTAGAATTAATAGCCTTTCCAAAGGCGACAAAAACAGTAGTTATTCCTTGTAAATTTAAATGCTTAATTGCTTCTGTTGCCTGTTTCATAGTTGCTCTATCATTGCAGGGTTCTCCATCTGAAAAAACAATAAAGGTGGCTTTTGGTACACATCCAGTTTTCTCTATTACATCTTCAATATACTTGTTAAAATATTTTGCACCATTTACAATTGCATAATATAGAACGGTTGCACCATTTGCACGATAGCTGGTATCCATATTACTTACTTTTGTAAACTCTTTTAAATACAAATCAGTATCGAAAGTACTTACTGATACAGCAATAGAATCTGCTTCTGGAAGATCTTTTAAGTTCCGTTTATACCCTTTCAGTCCTTTCTTTACATTTTCTGTATCCTCTTTCATAGAACCTGAACTGTCAATAAGAAACATATAAGTGTCCATAACATCTGAAGAAAAATCGAAATAATTTGCCATAAAATTTACCTCCATATTATATAAGATTTTGTGTATTTGTTTGTAAGTTACTAATTACATTGTTTAAGCCTTTAAAATAGAAAGCATTCATATATATATTGCCATCTATTATTTTAAAGTCAATATTCAATTTTTCAAGAGTTTCAATTATTTCTTTTTCGTAATCGTCTAAAGAAAATACTACTACATACTCTTTGTTTTTAGAACTAAGTACTTTTTGTTTCTTTTTGGCAATCTCCTTTCTATTGTATGAATATTCATTCATATATTTTTTCATATATTTTATAAGTTCATTATCTGTACTTTCAATTACTTCAAGTACATCAAAAAGTACTAATATAAAATACATTTCTTTATATGTTACTTCTTTGGATATGTTTTTAAGTAATTTAATAACTAACAAAATTCTCATATCATTCTTTATAGAAAAAAGATTAATTAAAGATATATATACATTAGTTATAGGTAAAGTTAATACTTCATTTTCAGTTGTACAAATATTCATTGAAGAAATTGGTTTTACTGGAACTTTAGTACCACTTTCTTTAATCATTTGAAGCAAATTCGTTTCAAAACTGAAGAAGTTATTCCAAAAGTCAACATTTAACAATTCTGTTTTTTCATTATTGTCATATGTTATACTTTCAAGAATTCTATCTAACTTTTTACAAAAAGATAATTGACAACCATTATCATTAATAAGCATAATTAATTCATAAAAGTTAGATATCTCTTCTTTAAAAAATGCTTTAAATGAGGTTATATAGTCAAATTTATCAAATTGCTCTACAATAATTAGCTTTTTTACTATATCATTTGGCAATTCTTTTGAGTTTCTTATACTTGTTTTAAAACGTTCATAATTTACATATGCCAAAAGATTAATAATTCTTTCTTTTAACTGTTTATCATTCAAAATATAATCAGATGCTTTGAATTGGCTAACAATTTCTTTTTCTATTTCCAATGCTTGCTCAAGCCGATAAAGGACTTTTTCTTTTTCACATTCTTTAGAATGGAAAACAGAAACATTGTATAAGATGTTTAGCTTTAATATAAGGCACTCTAACCGTTTGGAAATAATTCCAAACTTTACTTCTTTTTCTATAAATACCTTAACGTCTCTTTCAAGTCTTATTACTTCCCCTGTTTTGTACCCATCAATTTCTGGGTCAATCTCAAATGTTAGTGTGTTGTTTAACTCTTCTAATGTAGAAATATAATCTTGCTTTAATGTTTCAATTCTTTCCATAAAAGCTTCATACTCTTTTGGAAAGTCTTGCTTAAACATTGTTATTTCTTGTTCAAGTATATAAAGTCTAGTCATTAATGTTTTTTTAGAAGCATTTATTCTCTCTTCCTCTTCTTGTATAACCTCTTTAGCTAATTGCTCTAATTCATTTTCAATATTCAATTGTTCCAACATTGGTATTACAGTTTCATTCTCGTTTATTTCCTCTTCTGAGGATAAGGGATTAAACTTAAAAAAGTTAAGAATTTTTTTAATTAAGCTCAATATATTATCCTCCTGTTCTATTGATAATTTCTTGAAATAGCTCCAATTGCTCGAAAACCAACTTCTGCTGCATTTATGAAAGTTTCATCTGTTAAGCAATAATATTTTGTTACAACATCAGGTTTATTTATTACATTGTAAAAACAATTAATTCCTATTTCCTTTGAAACTTTAGAGCAATTGTCTTTACATGTTCCTACTCCTATAATTTCAATATTACCAACTTTTATTTTTTCTTTTTCTGTTTCTTCAACTTTCATATACTTATCTTTAATTACATTTTTAAGTTCTACTAAGGCATCATATAAACACGTTTCATTTCCTTTGGCTTCAATGTATGAAAAGTTAATATCTCCATTAGAAGTTGAAACATCAAATGTTTCACTTACATTTACGCATTTTCCATAATTAATAATAACTAGTAAACCTGATTCTGAAAACATCTTAACGATTTTCATTAAATTTTCTTTTTCAGCATTCACTTCAAGTGTATTTTCTAACAATAGAATTGTAAGCTTTTTAATTACTAGCCGTTTATAGATATATTTTGAATAAAAAGGTAAGTTTGATGTATCATTTTCATCAGTTTTTTCCTGATTATCTATAGGTTCATATTCTTGTGTAATAGTCTTCGTTTTTGTAGTAGTTTCTATCACTTGAACCTCTGTATTTTTTTGTGTAACTTCTTCTTTCTTTTTCAAGTTCAACTTTGCTGATGTGTTACCATACTTCCTTTTTTCTTTTTCACTTTTTGTTTTATTCTTTCTTTCCAAAAATCTCATTAGCTTTACCTCCAAATATTCCAATAGTGATATCGTCTTCAAAGTTTTGTATATTTCTTTTGATATTGTACTTTATAATTTCCTCATTTGCATTAAAAATACGCTCATCCATACGATCTACTATTCCTTTAGCAATTGGCATAAGTCCATCTGTTGCAATTGCTACCATAGGAAATATACTTTTATCAAAAATAATTTCTTTAAATTCGTAATTCCTAAATGGCTCTATATTTGAGTACTTATATGCATAGTATGGTGGACATTTTCCATATGAATATTTCATATAGCTTATAAGCCCATACTTATTTTTAGTAATAATATATCCATCACCAAAAAGTTTCACAACATATTTATTCTCTGTTTCAAAACATGCAATAATTGTAAACAAGAGGTTTTCCATAATGAAATCTTTTTCTAACTCTTCACGTGTTTTATAAAATTTCCCTGCCATTTCAATAATATCATCAAATGTATTCTTCACATTTGACTCAAAGTTTTCTAAACTATCCCAATTCTCCCTCCTCGAGAATAGTTGAGCAAACAACCTAGTTCCAACCTCAGAATATTTCGCTCCACTACACCCATCTAAAATGAGTAACATCCGTGGAGTTTCAATTCCGAAGTCTTGGTTATTTATTCCATCTGTAAAATGACCAAATCCTTGAAAGCTTATAATCATAAAACTTCTCCTTTCTAATTGTTAATTAGATTATACATATATATTATGTATAGTATTATACAATACTTTTTATGTTATTTCAAGAAAAAAGACAAATTTCTTCATAAATTTGCCTTTTTTCTTTTCTATCTTCTAAGGAAAGTCATCCACGGTAGTTAAGTTAGCTGTTCGAACGTTAGTTAAGTTAGCCGTTAGGAATGAAATGACTTTACGGATAACTTATGCGTAACGAAGTGAAGAAGGTGAGTTTCCTTAGAATATAGTTATGGAAGAATTAGATTTTACTAAAGCATAACTTATTCGTACGCATTAAAATGTTACGACTAAGAAATCTTAGTAAAGAATGAGCTTAGAAAATCTTATTCTTGTTTTCTACAAAATAGAGGTCGCACTGTCAAGCGACCTCTATTTCATTCAATTAGAATTTTAATTTAGTTTCAATACTCTTAGTTGAAGATGTATTTTGGCTTTCAATTTTTAATGTTTGTGTCGAATTTACAGCAGAGTTCACAATAGGCTCTAGTTTCTTAATCAATTCGTTGTTCTGCTCCCTAGCAGCCTTTAATTTTGGTAGCATTTCAGTTTCTGTATTCTTTATTACTTCACAACTTTTAAGCACGTTTTCTATCGCTTCCTTTCCAGCTTCTGGATCATAAATTGAAGCATAAATAAGTTCCTCTGTTTCTTCTGCTGTACGCCCTATATTTTTCGAAATTTCTTTGACAAGTTCATTACCTAATTTAGTGATAGCTTTATGCCCCTCAAGTACTTCTTTAACTTTTTCATTCAACATTGCATTTCTAATTTGAAGTTCAATAAATGTTGAAGTTATCTGTTCTTGAGTCTTAATAGCTTCTTGCATATTTCTATTACTCTTTCCTACAAGCATAACTTCTGCCAAACTTAAACGATACATAATTCTAGCATCCTCTAAGTGTCCCATTCTTCTGCAAAATATGTCATACCCTTCTTTAATCTTTTCATATTCTACTGAAATCAAACCTGTCTCATTAGCTTCAGTTTCAGCTTGTTCAAGTTCGTCTTTTAAACGAGACTCAGCAATTTTTCCTGCTATTATATACTTTTCCAGTAATTTTATAGCCTCTATATCGCTTACAGCTGAATACCCTATTTCTTCCATACCATCTTTTAATGTCTCAAGCCATGAGCTATAAGAAGATTTTAACTGTCCTATCAAGTCATATGCTGTTGTTGCATAATTTTTAATTTTCTGTACAGAGCTTTTTTTATTACCCAAAAATGCTTTCAAGAATATCTTTTGCAGTGTATTGGGCTCCTTTAAGATTGTATTAAATTCTTCATTGATTTCAGTAACCTTTTTTGATAGCTCAATTACTTCTTTTATAACTGCTTGATCTGCTGAAGAACCTCTTTCTTTTTTTAAAAATTCTCTACATTGCTGGAAAGTATTTATAAAAGGTGCTGCACCATAGTTCATAACATTGTCTATTTTTGTAAGATCAATGCTGTTCGAAAGTGCCATTACTTCTTGCTTTTCTGCCTCAGGAAAACTGGCAAATGCTTTTTGATAGTTTAATGGAACAACAGCTGTTGCATCTGCTTTAGGTATGGATATTTCTAATCCAAATCCCTCTGCTACAATCTCATTTGTCCGATTAGATTCTGCTGTTTGATTTTTCATATTGCTTTTCCTCCTATACATTAAAAACTTATTTGTTACAATAGTTATGTTGCTATTTTATCATCTTTTTTGTGTTATGTCAATTGTTTTTTCTCAAATAATGCAGTTAATATTCAAACACCCAAAGTCAAATTAACTTTGGGTGTTTGAATATTACATTTCCATTTTTTGAACTTCAGGATTAAGTTTCCCGATCATCTTTTTTGACCGTGGATATCGGTCTATGTCCCTTACGGGTTTTGAAAAACTATTCCATTCCTCTTTTTTAGGGGTGACAAAAAGTGCATTTCCTGTATTTACATTTGCTACATTCTCTTTCATTAGAGCTTTCATACATATACCTCCTTAATATTAATTTTTAAAAGGTTTATTACTATTAAAACTACAATGCTATTATATAATCGATAGCTACTATT
The DNA here is from genome assembly GCA_022791325.1 of Clostridia bacterium. Lineage (GTDB taxonomy): Bacteria > Bacillota > Clostridia > TANB77 > CAG-508 > UMGS1663. The sequence continues at coordinate 6,524 of JAAVYV010000069.1, read as the reverse complement.
GTCAATAGTTCCATCTTAATTTGTTACAGTTTTTTTAAATGTTACCAAACTTTTGTATTATTTCATTATGCTTAAAATATTTTATTTGCAATAAATAATATCAACAATGTTCTCTATTCTCTTTATTTGTTGCTTAATAGTATGTGGTAGTGTTATTATTTACCACAGCAATTCTTATACTTCTTACCTGAACCGGCAAATGCATGGGTCGTTTCTTCCTACTTTTGGGCCATTATTTACTACTGGTGTGTTTTCCTTTTTAGGTGTGGTTCCATCTAATGACCTTATTGCTGTATCTTCTAGGCTTGCATTTGTTATTTGTGCTGATTCTTGTCTTGAAGCTTGTGAACCATCTTCTCTTTTTCTTGCATTTAGTAAAAATCTTACTACATCTATTTTTATGTTTGCTATCATTTCATCAAACATATCAAATCCTTCTATTCTATATTGAACTACAGGGTCCTTTTGACCATATGCACGAAGTCCTATTCCATTTTTTAGTTCATCCATTGCATCTATGTGATCCATCCATTTTTGGTCTACTATTTTTAGCATTATAACTCTTTCTAGTTCTCTTAAATTTTCTGAACCGAATTCTGCTTCTTTTTGTTCATATATTTCATGTATTTGTGCTTTTAGTTCATTTAATACATCTGACGCATTTAGCTTTTCTTCTTTTAATGAATGTAGTTTTTCTATTCCAAATGTTGTTTGTATGTCTTGCATGAAAGCTTCTTTATTTACTGTTTCTTCTGAGAAGTATGTATTTGTTAGCTCTTCTGCTACTGAATCCATCATTTTTTGTATTTTGCTTTTTAAGTTTTCTCCATCTAGTACTTCTCTTCTTTGTTTGTATATTATTTCTCTTTGTGTGTTCATTACATCATCATAGTTAAGTACATTTTTTCTGATACTGAAGTTTCTGTCTTCTACCCTTCTTTGTGCAGATTCTACTGATTTTGAAATCATTTTTGATTCTATTGGCATGTCTTCGTCTGCACCTAACATATTGTATACTGTTGTTATTTTGTCCCCACCAAATATTTTCATTAGGTCATCGTCTAAACCTATGTAGAATCTTGATTCTCCTGGGTCTCCTTGACGTCCACTACGTCCACGAAGCTGATTATCAATTCTTCTTGATTCGTGTCTTTCTGTACCAATTATTTTTAGTCCGCCTGCTTCTAATACTTTTTGTTTTTCATCTTTTATTTGTTCATTATATTTTGCTTCTAGTTCTTTAAATTTCTTTCTTGCATTTAATATATCTTGATTGTCTGTTTCATTAAATGCTGTTGCTTGGTCTATTAATTCTTCTGTGTATTTTAGCTTTCTCATTTCTTGTTTTGCTAAATATTCACTGTTTCCACCTAGCATAATATCGGTACCACGACCTGCCATGTTTGTTGCAATTGTTACGCTTCCTAACTTACCTGCTTGTGCAATTATTTCTGCTTCTTTTTCATGGAATTTAGCATTTAATACTTCGTGTTTTATTCCTTCTTTTTTAAGCATACTACTTAATTTTTCAGATTTTTCTATTGATACTGTACCAACTAGCACTGGCTGACCTTTTTCATGGCTCTTTTTGATTTCTTCTATTACTGCTCTGAATTTTGCATTTTCATTTTTGTATATTATATCATGATTATCTATACGTACCATTTCTTTGTTTGTTGGTATTTCTATAACATCTAAGTGGTAAATTTCTTGGAATTCTGGTTCTTCTGTCATAGCAGTACCTGTCATTCCTGATAATTTATCATACATTCTGAAGTAATTTTGGAATGTAATTGTTGCTAGTGTTTTTGATTCATCTGCTATTTTTACATTTTCTTTTGCTTCTATTGCTTGGTGAAGACCATTGTTGTATCTTCTTCCATACATTATACGTCCTGTGAATTCATCTACTATTAAAACTTCTCCATCTTTTACTATATAGTCTATGTCTTTTTTCATAATACCATGTGCTCGTAGTGCTTGGTTTACATTATGTACTAATTCAGAGTTTTCTATATCATTAAAGTTTTCTAGGTGAAATTCTTCTTCTGCCTTTTTAATTCCTTTGCCAGTTAGTGATGCTGATTTTGCTTTTAGGTCTACTATGTAGTCATATTTTTCGTTATCCTCTGCTTGTTCAAAATCTTTAACGTCTTCTTCAACTATAACTTTTGCTTTTAATCTTTTTACAAAGTTATCTGCTTTTTTGTATAGGTCAGATGATTTATTTGCTCTTCCTGAAATAATAAGTGGTGTACGTGCTTCATCTATTAATATACTATCTATCTCGTCTACTATTGCATAGTGAAGTTTTCTTTGTACTAATTGATTTTTATATATAACCATGTTATCTCTTAAGTAATCAAAACCATATTCATTATTTGTTCCATATGTTATGTCACAATTATATGCTTGTTGTTTTTCGTTAGGATTCATTCCAGCAATTACAAGGCCTACACTTAAACCTAAAAAGCGGTATAATTTTCCCATCCATTCACTATCACGTTTTGCTAGGTAGTCGTTTACTGTAACTACATGTACTCCTTTACCTGTAAGTGCATTTAGGTATACTGGTAATGTTGCAACTAATGTTTTTCCCTCTCCTGTTTTCATTTCGGCAATTCTACCTTGGTGAAGTATAATTCCACCTATTAATTGTACATCAAAGTGGCGCATTCCAAGTACTCTTTTTGAAGCTTCTCTAACTACTGCAAAAGCTTCTGGTAATATATCATCTAGGCTCTCACCTTTATTTATTCTTTCTTTAAATTCGTTTGTCTTGTTTTTTAATTCTATATCCGTTAATTTAGATATATCTCCTTCTAATTCATTTATTTTAGCAACTAGTGGCATTACCCTTTTTACTTCTTTTTCACTATATGTTTTAAATAATCCCATGTTTTTCTTCCTTTCTATTCTTTTGCTTTTTTAACAAGTTAAACTATATCACTCTTTATCGTAAAAATCAAGAAAAACAAGCAATATTTTATTACTTGTTTTTCTTGATTAGATTCTTACATTTTCACTTTTTATTGTACTTTGTCCTTTTAAAAAATCTATTTTCTTTATTGCATAATAAGAAATATAGAATGGTAATGTCATTTGTGCTAATGCCATAACTAAGTTAAATAAAATACTTCCATTTGTTATTTTGTATAATAATTCAATTGGTAAAATGGAAGAATTCTTTGATATAAACATTAGGTTACTGCCGGAAAATATTGTTTACGATTAAAGCTATTATGCAAAGCATTCCTACGAAACTTGCAAAATATTTAATATCTTCTTTTTTTAATTCTATATACCTTGCACTATTTAATAATAAGCCTAAATATACCATTATACCATGATATAAAAAGCTATGTATGCTTAATATATGAAATGCTGGGTAACGTGGCAATGAAGTTGAAGGATATATGATAAATACTATTCCTCCTATTATTGAGCCAGTCATTAAGAATACATCTCCTACTTTTTTTAGTTTACCTTTTGCAAATGAACTAAGTAAACCCGCATATAATAACATACTACAATAATATAATGGCAAGTATGTTTCAACATCATGTAGTGAATTTACTGACATACTGTAAATTATTTTAATAACTTCTAATATACTCATAAGTATTGTTAGATTTTTAATTATTTTATATATTTCTTCTTTGCTTTTATTTATAGAATATTTTAAAGAAACAATAATACTTAATATTGTTAAACCAATTAAAGCAAAATGCCCTTTTGTAAATATTCCACATGGTGCATATTTTCCTAAACTTGAAAACATCTTTTTCTCTTCTTTCTTTTTTATATTCTTTGGGAATTCTTCCGTGATAGGGTGAGTTTCCTTAGAAGTTAGTTTATATAAGAATTAGATTTTCTTATGTGGCTTTGCTACTTAGAAAATTTTATTCTTGCTTCTAATTTCTCACTATAATATACTATTTTTTAATGCATTATACAAGTATATTTATAAATTTTAGTACATATATATTATAATAAATAGTTACAATATTATAATCTTAAAATTTGTGTAAAATATTTTAACATGTAGGGGCGATTAGCAATAGCCTGCGCTACAGAGAATGCTTGAAAAATATAAATAATACTTAGATATAATAGTTTTTTTCAGCAAATGCTTCGAAGAACGAGCGATTAGAAATCGCCCCTACATATACAATATATTGAAAGAGGGTATTTATATGTTTATATATAATATAAAATTGAGTGGTACTAAAATGTTTAAATTTATATTTATAATAATTATAGCTTTTGTAATTTTCCTTTGTGGTGTTGTAGGCTATAAACTTTATAAAGCTAGTATTACAGTTAACGATGATATAAGTTGTAGTGGTATACCTAAGCTTACAAATAAGAACTATTCTTCAATTTTAAAAACTGTTCATGAAAATGTTGATACATATGTTGGACAAAAAATAAAGTTTTCAGGTTTTGTATACAGAGTTTATGATTTAGATAAGGAACAATTCGTTTTAGGTAGAAATATGATTATTTCCTCAGATTTTCAAACTGTTGTAGTTGGATTTTTATGCCATTATAAAGACGCAGAAACTTTAAGAGATAATGCATGGGTTGAAATTGAAGCTACTATTACAAAAGGAACTTACCATGGTGATATGCCAATTCTTGAAATAAATTCTTTAAAACAAATCGAAAAGCCTAATGATGAATATGTATATCCTCCTGATGAAGACTATATTCCTACTTCTTTAATTTTATAATGTATTCTTAACTGATTAAGTATTTTCACCTATTATCCCTTAAGTTGACAGTATCACGCTGAAGAACACTGCTCGCCTCTAAAATCTTAACTTAAAATAAATTATTTTCGTAGTATGTAAAAAGAGATGGCTTAAATTACCATCTCTTTTTACATACATCTTTAATTAATTACTATTTCGAAATTCCCCTCTGCATTATAGCTACCGTATACGCCTTTATCTTCCATTTCCATGAAGTGAAGAATACTCATAAGTGAGTACCCCTGGGCCTCGAGCTTTGTTGCTTTGATAGTTTTTCTACCTACTTGCGCATTTTGTTCTGTTCTTGTTTTGCTTTTTACTACTACCATAGGCTTTTCCCTCCAGATGTATTGCTATTTAATTTTGTAACATATTTATAATAACATAATATTTTAAAAAATGCAATAGTTTTTTAAATTTTATGTTAATTTTATTTATTACTAGTAACTACCACTAAAACTAATTTTATTCTCTTTCGAAAATTGATTTTGCTACACCTTTATCTATCATTGCTCCAAATACATTTTTTAAAATTATTAGTATTACAGGCCCTAAAAGCATACCAATTACTCCAATAAACCTAAAACCTGTATACATTGCAATTAATGTAAATATTGGGTGTATCCCTATTTGTCCTGCAACTATTTTTGGTTCTAATGTTTGCCTTACTATTCCCATTACCCCAAGTAATACAAGAAGTGATATTGCAAGTGTTAAGTTTCCATTACATGCACTTATTATTGCCCAAGGTATTATGGCTGCTGCTGAACCGAAAATTGGAAGTGCATCTACAAATGCTATTCCTAGTGCTGCTAGAAGTGGATAAGTAACATTAAGCCCTGCCATTTTAAAAATAGATAATCCTACCAAACATATAATAAATGAGACAAAAACTAATATAACTTCTGCTTTTAAAAGACATCCTAATGAACTAGAAACTTCTTTTATAAATCTCGAAATCTTCTTTACCCATATTTTAGGCAAATGATGTTCTAGTTGATCTATCATATATATTTTATCTGTACATATAAAATATAGTGAAAGTATAGTAATTACCACATAAATCATCATTGTAGGTATTGATGTAATAATTTCTAATAAATTATTTAATACTCTTTTTGCCCACTCTGTAACAGAGCTAAGTACATCAATTGCTGAACTTTGAATGGTACTTATTATATCACTCGATAAATTCAACTTTTCTAAGTCTATATTATTCATCAAATTATTAAATTTATTTGAAATAAGTGTAAAATAATCATTTAGACCATTTAATAAATTAGAAGCTTCTGAAATTAGTGAAATTACTCCCCACACTAATAACCCAATTAATAGCGAAAGTGCAACAACAAAAACTATAATACTACTAGCTTTTCTTTTCAGTTTAAAATTTCTCATAAAAAAGCGAATAATTGGCTCTATTATAAGAGATAACACAAACGCAATTAAAAAAGGCATATAAAATATAGCAAATTTGAAAGCTATGTATACACCTAATATTGTGAATAATAATATTAATAATTTTCTAAAAACTTTAGACCAATAATTCATATCTACAACCATATCATGTTCACCTATTTCTTCTTTTTTATATAATTATATGTAGTTTGTCCTAAAATATACGTAATGGAAGTTAGAAGTTGGGAAAGATTTGGGATGGGAAGGATTTGGGCCGAAAGATTTGGGACGTGGGACGGTAATCTGGGAGCTCTTGTGGTAAACTATCTTGGTCTGAATAACGGGCGGTCCTCTGCGGTGTCTCCAGAG
>JAAVYV010000068.1 GCA_022791325.1 Clostridia bacterium | reverse complement strand
TTTCTCTCTTCTGATATTTTTTGATGTTTAGCCATTTTTTACTCCTTCCTTACAATAGAAAAATTGACTATGATTTTTTCTATTGTATCATAGTCAATTTTTATTTTCTAGAGTTTACACACTTATTCCGATATTCTCTTAATTTGTAGTATCTAATTTTTATATATACACTATTTTTTGTATAATGTAAATAATAAAAATCTTTACTCATATTCACATTCTGACGCATAGTCTTCGAAATATGTCCACCATCCATCAACCTTTGACTAATCTCTTTACCCTTTAGATTTAATTTATGTGCGATAATATTTAATATTGTAGATTTCCCAGAACCATTATTTCCATATAGTATGGTTATATTATCAAATACTAATATGTGCAGTTCTTAATTTTTTAGTATATTGAAAGGATATATATTGTTATTTCTTATTTTGCTATTACTTAATTTAAATGTTTTTAAATATATCATATTAACTCCTATTCTTACTTTCTAACTTTTTATTTTCTTCTAGATACTGATAATTTAGATTATTATTACTACTAATAATTGTCTCTCCTAATTTCTGTTCTAAATTGTCACGTGCTGTTTTAGCTACTTCTCCTCCTGCTTTTGCAACTTTCTTGTTTTCTTTTAATCCATATGGCTTATGTTTTTTAGCAAGTTCTCTTGTAGCTATTTCTCCTAAATCGGTTAAGGCTACTTCTATATCTGACATATTATCTCTTAAAGATTCTTTTCTAAGACCTTTATAATTTTTGTATTCTGATGCTTTCATCCCTGACCAAGTTTTATATATTTCATTTGTTAAAACTGCAAATTCAAAGTTTTCGTTTATTCCATTTTCTTTCCACACATCTGTTAGTTTATTTCTATCTAGTATTCCTTTTAACCTAGCTTCAATCCACCTGTCAGAATATCCTTTATTTCTATAATAATTAATTGCTCTTCTAATTGCAATTTCTGGGTCAAAAACTTCATCTATTCTATCACTTCCCATTTGAGCAAGCCATAGTTTAAATGGCTCTGCTTTTGAACTTGGAACGGATTCAATAAGACGTAGTATTCCTTTTGTGTCTAAAACATCTGCATTTCTCATTTTTCCATCTTTTGATTTAAATTTGAAAGTGTCACAATTTGTGACGGTTTGATTTCCTTCTTTAATCATTCTATATTTTAAAGTTCTCCAATAATGTGATGGATCTGGACTATCTGTTAATGCTTTTATTACATCTGTAATATTGAAATAGTATTCTTCTTTTTCTACATCCCATACACTTCTTATTTCTTTCCCTTCAAAAAGATTTGAAATTGTTTCTAATTTATTATTCTCTGCCATAATCAAGTACCTCCTTTAATATTTTTTATAATTTTATTTATATTAACAGCCTATATTTTCCATTTTTGATTTTATGCAACATATTTAATTTATCAAGTTCTTTGAATATTCTACTAATACTAGCAGTTGATATTTCTAATGATTTTGATATTTCGCTTTGTTTTTTCAATATTAATTTATTTTCATTTGCGATTAGATGTAAATATATTAGAACTTTACATTGTTTTGAATTAAATTTATTTAGAAATTTTGATAGTTTTTTTCTTTCGAATAATAGAATATTATTTTTATATTCTTTCGACCTAAGTTTTTTAAAGCTTGCATATGAATATATATGTGCAACTTTATTTTCTTCTCTTGTATGATAACAATAGCATAAGTTGCAATTTTAGTTTTGCTATCAAAACTAGCATCTGTAAAAATTTCATATGGCTTTTCTTTTTTTAATTATTATCACACTCCTTTTGAAATTTTTGTTAATACTATCAAATGTTTGTATATCAAGTGTTTTTCACACGTCATTTATTTTATTCGCCCCAAAAAAGCCACGGAAAATTAATATTTTCCGTGACTTTTTTCTTATTCAGTTTGAAACGATTTTAATAATTCGACAAGTTCATCAAAAGTTTTTCCCTTTCGTAGCTCGTCTTCATTTTTGAGTTCATCATACTCAAAACGTTGCTCTTCTAATTTAATAGTTTTATTTAAATATGGCTTTATTTTTATAGTTACTCTATATTTTAACATATTTACAAAGGAAACGCTATACATACTATTTTTAAGCCAAATAAAATCTGATGTTTCATTTACCCTTGCTTCTACTATAGCACTAATCGAGTCTGTTATTTCAATTTTAGTTACATTTACATTTGCTAATTCTTTTAGTGTAGGAACTTCTTTAGTTTTACCTAAAGTTTCAAGTAATTTATTGTATTTTCCTTCTTGGTAACTATATTCATCTTTAACCCCAAATCCTATATATTTTGCGATGTCATCATTTCCTATAATTTCCTTAATTAACTGTTTCTGGTTGACTAACCGTTTAAAGTTATATTCTTCTCCTGCTATTGTTATTTTTAATTCAATATTAGGAGAAGGAACATTAAATTTTAAACTCATATTAGCTTGTTTTGATATATACACATTACTATCAAAAATTACATGTTCCCAAATTATTACTTTTCTTCCTTGTGAATCTTTTAAGGTATATTCATGATTTATACAATTGGAATATTCCCGATAGAATTTTTCATTTTCCTTTTTAAATCCTTCTGGAGTATTTAAAATTGGATAATATACTTTTATAGTCCTGTCAGTTGGACTATAATACTCGCTATCATAATCTGCTTCTACTTCCTTTACTTCATATGGAAGATTTACAAATTTTTTAAGCAAGTTATCCCTAAGTTGTTTTTTTAAGTTAGTTACCCTCTCGCTAAGCTGTTTCACTTCTACTGCACTTTTGAATAAATCCATAAACTTTTCCTCCTTTAAATAATTTTATTTAACTTGTGTTGCTTTTTCTTAACGTAAAAAGGATATATACGTTTTTTGTATATAGCATTGTAACATATTCTTTCATTGTTTTCAATACTCTATAATATATTTTTATGTTAATTTGTATTTTTCTCGTTACAATTAACAGTTAATATTTAAAGTATATGTAATTGTTTTCTATTCGTTTTCACTTTTTTCTTCTTTTATTTTTATACTATCTGTTATCAATATAAATTTAACTTCTTTTGCTGTATTTTCATTTGCTTTTGTAAAGCTTACATATTCTTCTGATAGTTCTTGTAATTTTTCTGCTCTTACAACTATTTCTTTTATGTCTGAATTTATATAACTACATATTTTATTTATTGCTTCTTTATTAAATGTTGTTATTCCTTGTGCTAATTCAATACTTCCATTATTTATTGTTTCTGCTCCTTGTGTTAAAGCATTTGAGCCATTTGCAAGTATTTTACTTGATTCTTTTAATGTATTTAAGCCTTGCTCCATTTGTTTTGAACCTGCACTTAATGCTGTTGTTCCTTTATTTAATTCTTCTGTTCCATTTGCTAATTTTTTTGAACCTTGTACTAATTTATTTAAGTTTTCTGGTAATGTATTTGATGCAGTATTTAATTTACCTAATCCACTTGTTAACTCACTTACACCATTTTGAACTTCTTTCATTCCTGTTGTTATTTTTGAAATATCTTTTTTTCCTTCTACCTTTTTGGTATTTAATTCTTTTAGCTGAGTATTAATATATTGTATTTTAGTATTGTATTCTTTTATAGCTTCTTCATTTTGCTTTACTATTTGTTTTAATGTACCAATTTGAACACTTTGAGTTTCTACATTTAATGTAGCTATTACTGAATTCAAGGCACTATTGCTTTTTGTTAATTTTGTTACTCCTTCTTCACAACTTGTTTTCATTGTAGTTAAGCTCTTTTCTAGATTTGAAGTTGTTTCATTTAAACTACCTGCTAATGCATTTACTCCTGTTACAAGACCTACCCCATTTGTTTCTTTATTATCACTTAAACCTGCTAAAACTGCACTACTTCCATTATATAATTTTTCTATATTTTCTGGCATACTAGAAAGTCCATTAGAAAGAGCTGTTAGCCCATTGTTTAATTCTATGCTACCTGTTTTTAAGTCTTTACTTCCTTTTGTTACTTGATTTATTCCATTGTCAATTTCTTTATAGCTGTTACTTGCTTTATTTGCCCCCTCTTCAAATTGTTTCATTCCATTATTAAATTCCTGTGTTTTTTGACTAAATTCTGTTGTTCCTTCTTTTAAAGCATTTGCTCCTTCTTCTATTTGTTTACTAGCTACTTGCATTTCATCTACTTTTTTGTATAAACTGTTTAGCTTATCAAATGATATATTTTCTTCTAATATTTTAGGTGTTATAAATGTTATTATATTATTTTGTTCAAATTTTGAAGTTTCCATTGTTATTTCTACTTTGCTTGGTATTTCTATTTTTTTATTAGAAATATTCAAACTTTCTTGCATTCCTGGCATAGCAATACCTGCTATAATTGTTTTTGTTCCATCATTTATAATTTTAGCGTTTTTAGCTTCTATGTTTTTATTTTGTGAATTGTCAAAATAGGTCATAGCAATTGTTGTAAATGGTGTGTACATAGTTTGTTTCTTTCCATTTATTGTAACTATATGTGAATCATTATTTTTATATTCTATTGTTATTTTTACTTTCCCGCTTTTTCCTACTATTTCGCTTACATCTATTTCTTCTCCATTAAGTTCGTATTTTATATTACATTCTACTGGAAGTTCTTTTTTGCTTTCTCCTTGGTAATAAATATCTGAACCATTTGCATTCCAGATTATATTTTCTCCATCTAGTTTGAAATCTTCATCTCCATTTGTGTTTTCTATATTTATTAAGTCTGTTAAATCGTTTAAAATTTGTTCTTGATTTTTGTTGTTTAAGTGTGTACTTACTATTGTTTGGTAGTTTTCTCCTTTTGTATTCATTTTTGAATATACTGTTTCTTCTTTTGTAAATGCTAGGATAGGTGTTGTGTATGCTAGCATTGTGGTTAGTAATAGGCTACTAATTAGTTTTGTTAGTTTTTTATTCATAATTCATCTTCCTTTCTAACTTCCCATTGGGGACGTTTCCTAATGGGAAATCTGTCCCTTTTGGGAACTTTCTAATTTTGGTATTAAAGTGTTCCAATTGCTAATTTATAATGTTTTGTTTTTTTATTTTAATCATATTAGTTTTTCTATACAATAAAATAAGTTTATTTTCATTGTATATCATAAATATATATTGTATATCTTCTCTAGCATATATTTATACTTATTCTGTACATTTACAGTTAAAATCTTTAGCTTTGATTTATATCTAGGTTCCCAAAAGGGACAGATTTCTCAAAAGGGACAGATTTCCCATTTGGAAACGTCCCCAATGGGAACTAGCTCTCCATTTTCATTGTTGTTTTACAAATCAATTTATCAAATATTATCAAAAATGCAGGTAATGCACATATTACTGTTATCATACTTATTATTGCTCCTCTTGACATTAGTGTGCATAGTGAACCTATCATTTCTATTTTTGAGTATACTCCTACTCCAAATGTTGCCCCAAAGAAACATAAGCCACTTACTACTATTGAACTAATTGATGTTTCTAATGCTTCTGATACTGCCTCTTTTTTCCCTTTTCCTTCTTTTCTTGCTCCTACATATTTTGTTGTTATTAGAATTGCATAGTCTATTGTTGCTCCTAGTTGTATTGTTCCTATTACTATTGAGGCTACAAATGGTATTACTGTGTTTGTGTAATATGGTATTCCCATATTTATAAATATTGCAAATTCTATTACCATTATTAGTATTACTGGTAATGATATCGATTTTAGAACAATTATCATTATTGCAAATATTATTGCTATTGAAACAACATTTACACTGTTAAAGTCGTGGTCTGCTATTTGTACTAAGTCTTTCATTAATGGGCCTTCTCCTGCTAGCATCGCATTTTCATCATATTGTTTTACTATATTATCTATGGTTTCTACTTGATTATTTAGCTCATCTGTTGCCATTTCATATCTTGAATTTATTATAATTATTTGATGTTTTTCACTTTCAAATATTTCTTTTATTTCTTCTGGTATTGTTTCTTTTGGTATTCCTAGGCTTTGTATTTTTGAAGAACTTAAAGTCCACTCTATTCCATCTAGCTCTTCTATTTTGTTTATCATTTCATTTAATTCATAGCTTGGTAAGTTTTTGTCTACTAATAGAAGCTCAGTTGATACCATATTAAATTTCTCTTTTAATTCATTATTTGCTATTACACTTTCTAAAGTTTTTGGTAATGATTTATCTAGGTTGTAGTAAACCTTAGTATTTTTATAACCGTAAAATGCTATAGGTAATATTATAATGAATATTATTGCTATTAATTTATAGTGTTTTATTACTAATTCTTTTATTTTAGTAAATTTAGGTAATATTTCTTTATGCTTTGTTTTTTGTATTAAATTATCTAACTCTAATATCATTGCTGGTAATACTGTAACTACACTTATTACTCCTAAAAATACTCCTTTTGCCATTACTAAGCCAATATCTTTCCCTAGTGTTAAGTTCATACTACATAATGCTAAAAATCCTGCTATTGTTGTAAGTGAACTTCCTATTACTGATATTAGTGTTTTTGATATTGCATTTGCCATTGCCTTTTCTTTATTTTCGCACTTTTCTTTTTCTTGCATATAACTATGATACAAGAATATTGCAAAGTCCATTGTTACGCCTAGTTGTAATACTGCACTTATTGCTTTTGTTATGTATGAAATTTCTCCAAGCATTATATTTGTTCCCATATTATATAGAATTGCTACTCCTATGTTTAGTAGTATTATAACTGGTACCGCATATGAGTCTAGTGCTATTTCTAATACTAAAATACAAAGTAATACTGCTATTATTACATATATCGCTACTTCTGAGTCTGATAAGTCCCTTGTGTCTATTACGGTAGAGGTCATTCCACTTATTTTGCACCTTTGGTCTGTTATATCTCTTAGTTCCTCTACTGCTTTTACTGTACTGTCTTCAGATATTCCACCCTTAAAAGTTACTAACATTATGCTAGAATTTTCTTTATATACTTTATCTTTTATTTCATCTGGTAGAATTTCCCTTGGAATACTTGTTCCTAAAACATCTGCTATACTTGCTACCTTTTGTACGCTTTCTATTTGTTTTATTTTATTTTCTAATTTTATAATATCTTTTGTGTTCATGTCATCCACTATAATAATAGAAAATGCTCCCATATCAAAATCTTCTGATAGTATTTTCTCGCCTTTTATTGTTTCTATGTCACTTGGAAGATATACTAATATGTCATAGTTTATTCTTGTTGCTTTCATTCCTATTATAGATGGAATTAATAGTAGTAGTGCAATTATTAAAATTGTTTTTTTGTATTTGCATACAAATTCTCCAAATTTATGCATATCTATTCTCCTTTCATTTTATGACTGTTGGTCATTTCATATCTTATTGTACTACTTTCCTGACCATTAGTCAATACATTTTATAAATTTTTATGTAGGCGTAACTATTTTGCATTTAGTATAAAATGTAACTTATAATCGCCCATACATCACGAAATATTTTAACTATAAATAATAGCAGTAGAATACCCAAAAACTTCTTTACTAAATATATTGACCAATCGTTTAAAATATGCAATAATATGAATAGGGGGAAACGATATATGGAAAAAGATAAGGAAAATAGATTATTAGATACTGCTTTTAAATTATTTACTGAAAAAGGCATAACTGATACTTCTATTCAAGAAATTGTTGATAATGCTAATGTTGCTAAAGGTACTTTTTATATATATTTTAAGGATAAATATGAAATAAGAGATATTCTTATTTCTAGGAAGGCAACTAAATTGTTTAATGAAGCAGTTGAACTACTTAATAAAAATTATATTGAAAATTTTGCTGATCAAGTTATTTTTGTTATAAATTATGTGATTGATGAACTAAATAAAACTCCTACTTTATTAAAGTTTATTTCTAAAAATTTATCTTGGGGAATATATAATCAAACTGTTCATAAACTTTGTGAAGACAGTGAAAACAACCCAAATGGTTTTTATCAGTTATTTTTAGAAAAATCAAAAGAATATGGTTTAAAAAATGCTGAAATAACTTTATTTATGATTGTTGAGCTTGTAAGCTCTACTTGTTATCATTCTATTTTATATAAGAAACCTTTACCTATTGAAGAGTTTAAACCTTATTTGTATGATACTATTAGAGGTTTTATAAAAAGTAATAGTAATAACTAAACAAAAGTCACAAGAAGTTCTGGTTTCTTGTGACTTTTGTCTACTTATAAATGCAATATTGAGTCTCATCTATCTTATCTTTTAAGAATTCCCCTAATAAGTTGGGCGTATTTATTAATTTTTCTTTTCTATTTTTATCTAGCTTCTTTATTGCATATTCTAATTTTGATGCTAAAGACTTATTCTCCGTTTTCCATGCTATTTCTAACTTTTTAGCTTTATGCGATTTTGTATATTTTGCACATTTTTCGTCTTTAGTAAAATGTTCATTTAACCTATGTTCTAAATCCTTTGCTATTCCTGTATAAATTGAATTATCTTCACATCTTAACATATATATGTAGTACATTTTATTTTTCCTTTTTCTATTTATTAACTATCATATCAACCTTACCATCTTTCAAATATATTATTTTATCTGAGTTTTCAATAGTCGATTTTCTATGTGCTATTATAATTACTGTACTTTCTTTTGCTATTCTATCAATTAGCTTTTGAATTCTATCTTCTGTTTTTAAGTCTATATTTGAGGTTGGTTCATCAAATATGTATATGTTTGCTTTGTGTAATATTGCTCTTAGAAAAGCTATCATTTGAAGCTGGCCATATGATAATTTGTTTTTTTCTATTTTTTCTTCTAAACCTTTTGGAAATTTATTTAAAACTTTTTCAAAACCTATTTCATATGCTGCAATTTTTATTTGCTCATCTGTTATTGTTTTATCTCCTAATATTATATTATTTTTTAATGTATCATTTAATATGTATGGCGTTTGCGAAATGTAAGAAATATTTTTTCTTATGTCTTGTATTCTTATTTTTTGAATATTTTTTCCTCCTATTAGAATTCTTCCAGTCTTTATAGGGTATAATCTCATTAGTATGTTTGCCAGTGTTGTTTTTCCTACTCCTGTTTTTCCTGCAATTGTTACTTTATTTCCTTCTTTTATAATAAATGATATACCCTGTAATACTTTATTTTCTTCATATTGCATACATACGTTTTCAAATTCAATATCACCTTTTAAATTCTTAGTAGTTTCTCCTTCTTCTATATCTTCTTTTCCTTGTTCTTTTAGTAATTTGTTAATTCTTTTTAATGACATAATTGATGATTGTATTTCTTCTAACTCTGTAAATATCTCAGTTAAAGGTGTTCTACAATTTTGTATATAATTTATTACAAGATAAATACTACCTAATGAAATACTAATATTAATACTAAATACATATACTAATATTAAATAAATTGCTATTGCTTGTATGGTTATTGCAAGTGGGTATATAAAACTTTCATCAAAAATATATTTTTTTCTATAAATTAATTCTTCATCTAAAGTTTTACACATTTTTTCTTCATTTTTCTTTTGTAATCCAAATAAATAAGTTAATTTATTTTTGTTGTACATTTCAGAAAATTGTTTGTTTTCTTCATCTCTTTTATTTAAAATTATTTTTTGATGCATAGCTACTTTATGTGTAAATATATACGAAACTACTGCATTTAAAATAATTGCTATACTTCCTATTATTGCTAATTTTACATCTGCGAAAAACATAAAAATTACCATTGTTATAATATATATAACATCTACTAATACAACTTGCATTGTTCCTAAAAATAGTGATGATACATTATCTATATCTGCTGTTAGCCTAGTATAAATTTCTGATGAATTGTATTTTTGGTATGTTGACATGTCCCATTTCATAACATGGCAGAATAATTTTTCTCTTAAATCTTTTAGTATTTTTGACATTGCTCTATTTATAATGCTATTTCTTGTGTTTTTTGCAATAGCTAGAATAATATGTACAATAAAATATATTAAAAACAATTTTATTAAGGCTTCTTTTGCTGTGATATCAATATCTAATATTTCTTTCATAACTAATGGGTGTGATGCACTTAAAATATTAGCTATAATTATAGAAATTCCTACAAAAATTAGTATTTTAGCATTTTTCTTTAGAATAGATTTCATCGTTTTCTTCCTTTCTTTCAAGGTATTCTAGTTCTTTATAAAATTCGTTTCTTTGTACTAATTCTTCATGTGTTCCATAGTCTTGTATTTCTCCATCTAGTAGTATATATATTTTATCTAATTGTTTTACACTAGATATTTTATTTGATATTACTATTAGTGTGTTATTGCTAACTTCTTTTATTAATTGATTCATTATCTTTTTTTCTGTTTTAGCATCTAACGCTGAAAGTGTATCATCAAATATATTGATGTCTCTAATTCTTCCTAAATTTCTTGCAATTGAAATTCTTTGTTTTTGTCCTCCTGATAGCTTAATACCTTTTTCTCCAACAAAAGTATTTTCTCTATTTTCCATTTTTTCTATATCTTCTTTTAATTCAGCATTTTGTATGATAGTTTCTAATTCATTGTTTCTCAAATCTTCTTTTATATCAATATTAGCTTTTATTGTATCATCTAATATAATATTTGACTGAACTCCATAATTATATTTTTCAAAAATGGTGTCTCTTTGATATGTATTAATGTCTTCATCATTTATATAAATCATTTCATTTGGTATTTCATAAAAACCACATAATATATTCATAAGAGTAGTTTTTCCGCTTCCTACTTCTCCTATTATACCAATTTTTTCACCTTTTGTTATTGTCATGTTTATATCTTTCAAGCTAGGGCTTTGACCATTATCATACCAATAAGATAAGTGCTTTATTTCTATTTTATCTATTTTTTCTAATTTTTTACCTTGCTTAGGTAGTTCTTCTAAATTCAAAAAATAATTAAAACGATTAATTGCTTGGCTGAAATATGGCATTTTAGTCAAAAAGCTTTGAATAGCTGACACGAAATCTCCTAATATTTGGCCAATATAGCCTATAAATGCTACAATTCCACCTACTGAAACTGCGCCATTTAATATGTATATAATACCTATTCCAAAACCTGCAATATAGCAATATGCCCATAAAAAATTAATAACACTACTAATTTTATTTTTTGCTACACCTATTTCATAGTCTGCTTTATATATTTTATTATTTATTTGTTTAAATTCTTCTATTTGTTCATTTTGCCTATTATAAGATTTTACTAGCAAAAAACCTTCTGTATTTTGTTCAATATTTCTTGATAATTGTACATATTGTTTTCTTGATATTTCAATTTTTTGTTTTAGTTTTTTGTAGTAAATATACATAGTTATAATTGCTATTGGAAAGGCTGGTATTAGGTATAGTGCAAGCTCTTTATTAAGCTCACTCCATATTAAAATAATTCCCATAATTGGTGTTACAAACATTTTTGTAAGCCAAAACCAAAAGTTTCCTAGAGCATGGTGTATTGATATCAATTCTTTCGATAGATATGCTAAAAATGCTCCTTTATTTTCCTTTTCAAAATACTCTGGCTTTACTTTTTGTAAGTGTTTTACTACTTGTTTTCTTAAATATGTATCTGATGCCCTTGAAACAGTAAAATATAAAATTCTATATAATGTTCTTGGTATAAATACAAAACTACTATAAAATATTAATAAGTATACTTGATGCATTATTTCGCCTTTATTTATAGTTTCTTGCATTAAGATATCTAAAATATTACCTATGATATTAGGTATTTTAAATGCCATATATATTACTACTGAATGTAAAACTACACCTAATAAATGGTATGGAAGTATTCTATTTAATTCTTTAGTTACTATTTTATTGTATTTTTTCATATGTTCTCCTGTTTTTGAATTTTATTAACATATCATACAAAGTATAGCTGTAAAAAAGTGTATAAAATGGATATGTCACATATCGATATCAAATTTTACGCACTTTATTTTTAGAAAATGTTCCAATTTTCCATTCCCTTCTAATACATTTTTTTACAGCTTCATTTATTAATTTCTAATTTGTATGAAAAATTCTTTTTATCTTATTCAAAATATTCCTAAATATTGAGTTTTTATATTCTGTCATATAAACTTGAGCATTTTTATTATTTTCATTCTCTTTGTTTTCAATATGCCTTTCAAATATATTTTCTGGATTATATTTTTTATTTAGTTCTTCATTATATCTTCTTTCATTTTCATTCCATAATTCTTCAATTTTTTCTTTTTCTTCTTTATTTGCAATATAACTATAATATATTAATGCAATTAAATCTTTACTTTCTTCTGATATGTTTTGTTCGTCTAATTCCTTTTGTATATCAATATTAACCTCTTTATCAGATTTAGTGGCAAGTTCTTTTATATACTTTAAGAACTTAACTGGTATCTTTTTTATTAATTCATTATCAAAATAATATAAAACCCCAAAAACTTCTTTTGCTACATCATTCATCTCTTAAATTTCCTTTGTTATCTCTTGTATCAATTTCTGTACTCTTTACATTAGAGTATGCTTTATTTATATTTGTAATCCTTCTAGTATCTACTATTTTTCTTACACTTTCACTTCCAAATTTTGTGTTAGTATCTTCATTACTATTAGTACTACGTCCAAATAATTCGCTAAAAAAATTCTTATTTTCTTCTAATATAGGTATGTCCCCTTCTATGCTTTTACTATAACTAATCAATTCTAATATTTGCTCAAATTGCTCATCTGAAAACAAAATATTAAATTCTGTGTTTCTCTTAGAAAAAAAATCTACAGCAATTTCATCTTCTGAAAATCTCTCATATAACATATTAATTAATTCGTCTATATCTCTCTTTTCACATTCATCCTTAGTTGAAATATGTAATGTGTTAGGTTCCATTCTCGAGTTAAGAGATACTTCAAAATGTAAATTAGAATCTTTATCATTTTTTAATATACTACTTAGTCTGCCTAATTTTTCTACTTCGTTACTACTTGTATTTTCTTTTTCTACTTGCATAATAACATCTTCAAAATGCGATGTTAATTCTCCATTTTTATTAGAAAAATATACTGAATATCGATTTCCCTCTATCTCATTGCCATATAACTCATATGGGTTCTTTCTAGTACTATTACTAATGCTAACTGTAAATTTTGGATCTTTTGAAAATTTAGCCATCAATTCAACTATTTTTGAACTTTCTAAAAATGAAATATAGGCATCATCTACCTGCTCTGGACTATCATGATTTGCTAATACACCATCACATGATGAAAAAGGCTTGTACCCCTTTTCATCTAAATAATCAATTATATTTATAAAATCTGGATCTATTCCACTTATTTTCATACTTTTTTCCCCTTATACTTATTAATATTTATTTACCTAATGTTACTGTATATTAATTTATAAATTACTCATTTTTGATTCTATTTTTTACATCATAAAAATACTTTTATTTTGACCATTTTTTAGTAAATAATCACATTTATTTTTACTTTTTAGTGAATATTTTTAGTAAAGCTTAGTCTATGTAATGGGCATAAGCCATATTCTTTTATTGCTTCTATGTGTGCTTTTGTTCCATAGCCCTTATGTTTTTCAAAGCCATACATAGGGTATATTTCATCCCACTGACGCATTATTCTATCTCTTGTTACTTTTGCTATTATTGAGGCTGCTGCTATTGAATAGCATTTTGCATCTCCTTTTATTATTGATGTATATGGTATTCCGAAGTGTATCTATTCCATTTAGGGCATCTACTATTATTCTGTCTGGCTTTACAGTTAATGCTTTTACCGCTTCTGTTAAAGCTTCTTTTGTTGCGTTTAGTATATTTATTCTATCTATTTCTTTTTGGTCTATTATTCCTACTCCCCATGCTATTGCTTCTTCAGTTATTTTTTCGTATAGCAATTCTCTTTTTTTCTCTGAAACTTTTTTTGAGTCATTTACTCCTTCTATCATTGAATCTTTTGGCATTATTGCTGCTGCAACTACTACTGGTCCTGCTAATGGGCCACGCCCTGCTTCATCTATTCCACATATGTATTCTATTCCTTGTGAGTGTAGGTTTTCTTCTATTTGTTTTAGCTCAGTTAATCTTTCTAATTCTTTTTCTTTCAATTTTTACCTTCCTTCGGAATGTAGTAGAAGTTAGAGGTTGGAAGTTGGAGGTTGAATTTTTAGTAAATCCTTCGAAGATTTTTTTAATTTTATATATTCTCTAATTTCTAGTTTCCTTATTATATATATTTTATATTTTATTTGTCATATCTTTTAGTTTTGATAATTGTTTTGACATAGATATTATTTTATCATCTATTTCTACTAATTCATTATCTACTACTACATAATTTGTAATATTTATATCTTTTAAATTCATCATTTTTTCAAGTTCATTTCTTATATAATGTACTTGAATGCAATGTGGTGATTTATCAACAGTTGCAAATATTATATTTTTTATTTTTCCTGTTCTTAACATTCCACCTATTTTAGTTATTGCCATACTGATATGTGTTTCTTCTAAACATAGTTCATATATGTTTTCTGATAAATCCTTTATTTTTTCATATCCTTGTGGTTGCATATTTTTTAAGCAACTTCCTACTATTATTATCGTTTCTTCTACATCGTAAATATTACTTTTCATTACATCTTTCATTTTATATTCCTCCTTATATTTTAATATTAATTTATTCTATTTTCTTAATTACCTTGTTTGTGCTTGTTTCTTTTTTATTCTTTTCCAATTATAAGTACCATATATATCATTTATTAATAATAATGTTGGACAAAGTAATACTGGTATTTTTGTAATATCCCCTTGTATAACTGGTGTACTCCATAATGAAATAAGAATAATATCATTACATATATATGATACTAATGACAATTCACTTCTTCTTGCTTCAAAATAGCTTGCTAGCATACTTGTTACTATTGAGCATGTACTTATTATCAATAATGATGTGTTAAATACTTTTAATATGTAATAATATAACCAAAACATAACTATTTGTGATATTAGTACAATTACTATCTCTTTTTTTGATAATGTATTTATTATTACAGTATTATCTTCTTTGTCTTGATTTCTAATCCAACTCACTATTCCTATTATCATTATTGGAAATGTTAAAAATATTGTAATTAATAGTTCTCCATAATAGCATTGATTAAATGAAACTATTGCATAGAAGAATACGCTTATAAATCCTACGAAATAGGATTCAACTTTTCCTTTTGACATTAATAGTGCAGTTGTAAAGTAAAGTATAGTATAACACATATCTATTATTGTTCCTTTAAATAGTATTGTGAATAATATTGCTAAACTCAAACCAATTATTAGGAAACTTAATTCAAACTTTGTCCAATCTCTAAAATATTTTTTAATCATTTATTTACTCAACTTTCTAATTTTATCTGATTCTTTTTAGTTTTATTTTTTATCCTTATAGAGGAGTGTCCCCTGCGCTTCCGAATTCGGAAGCGCAAAGGACCGTCCCTAGCGTTCCTCCGTATCCTCTGTATGTTCTAAAATTTCAGTTAGTGAATAGTGCATTTCGTTTTCTATTTCAATTCCTTTTGAGTAAATTATTTCATAAGTTTTATAATTTACTATATAATACTCACCTTTTAAGTTATCTTGCAATTTTAGTTCATTTAAGGTTTCTGAATTTATTATATAATAATTATCAAAGTTTTCGTCTTCTGGATTTATTACTTTATTTTCTATTAAACTTTTTACCTTTTCATTTTCTAAATTCTCTGAAACTTTTAAACCTTTTAATGGATTCTCTTCTTTATTCATTTCATTTTCTTGTTCGATTACTTTTATTTTTCCTTGAACTAATAACATATCTGTTTTTAGGTTTTCTACTTTCCCTTTTCCGTGTTTCTTTTAATATAAAATTTATTCCTAAGTACCCTATAATAATTATAACTATTACCCAAATAACTAATGTTATATGAGTCATTGCATTTTCTTTTTTCATTATTCTATCATTTCCCTCCTTATATGACATTAATTATATATGCATTTTTTTATAAAATCAACAAAATTATCACACAATTTTCACAATTTTATTGTAATATATGATAAAATATGTGTAAAATAATAATGATATGTTTTGAAAGGAATGAATTTTATGGATGAGAATAAAAATTTTATTGAAGGGGAGAAAATAGAAGAAGCTCACACTACTACTTCTAAAGAAACAAATACATTTAATACTGCAAGTACTAAAACTAATTATAGACCTGTATCAGAGTTTACTGTTAAAAGTAAGAAGGAAAACAAATCTGGTTTTGGTAGAACAATTGCGGTTCCGTTTATTTCTGGTGTAGTGGGTGGTGCTTTAGTTATTGGTACTTGCTTTGGAGTGCCTAGTATTAAAAAAGCTATTATGGGAAATACTTCAAGTTCTTCTAATAATACTAGTAATTTTTCTAATACTTACACAGGTGTTAATACAGATTTAGTTTCTTTAAAAGAATATTCTGAAACTGGTGTTGGAGTAGCTGCTAAAATTTTACCTTCTGTTGTGGGTATTACAGTGGAATTTCCTGTTAACTCTATTTTTAGTAGAGGTACTTCTACTACTACTGGTGAAGGTTCTGGAATTATTATATCTGAAGATGGATATATTTTAACAAATAACCATATTGTAAGTTCTAGTTCTTCATCTTCTTATTATACAGTAGGTGATGCTAGTAAAGTTGTAGTTTACTTATTTAATGATAAAACACCTTATGATGCAACTATTATAGGAACAGATGAGCAAACAGATTTAGCTGTTATTAAAATAGAAAAAGAAGGTTTAACTGCAGCTGAACTTGGAGATTCTGATAGTGTTCAAGTTGGCGAATTTTCAATGGCTGCTGGTAACCCACTTGGAATGCAAAGTAGTATTTCTTCTGGAACTATAAGTGCTGTTAATAGAGATGTTTCAGCAGATGGTAGAACCTACACATTAATTCAAACAGATGCTGCTATAAATGCTGGTAACAGTGGTGGAGCTTTAGTTAATAGTAAAGGGCAAGTTATTGGAATTAATACCTTAAAACTTTCAGGAACAGGCATTGAAGGTATGGGGTTTGCTATTCCTATAAATAGTGCTAAACCTATTTATGAACAACTTATAGAATATAAAAAAGTTAAAAGACCTTATATTGGAATTGGTGGAAGAGATTTAACTGAAGAACTTGCCAAAGCTAATAATCTAGTAGTTGGTATTTATATAACAAGTATAGAAGAATTTTCAGCAGCTGAAAAAGCTGGGCTTAAAATTGGAGATGTTATTATAGAAGCCGATGGAACAGCTATTAAAACAATGAATGAATTAAATGAAATTAAAAACAAGCATGCTATTGGTGATAGTATGAAAATTAAGATTAATAGGAATGGTAGTGAGAAAGAAATAGAGCTTAAATTACAAGAGCAATAAGGCATAGCAAAATCAAAATAAAGAAAAATAATGTTGCAATATTGCAACATTATTTTTCTTTATTTTGATTTTATCCTACTATTTTATCACCTAATACTTTTCCACCCAATATATGAAAATGTATATGCATTACTTCTTGCCCTGAATCTTTTCCACAGTTTGCTATTACTCTGTAGCCTGCTTCTTTGAAGCCTTCTTTTTCGGCTATTTTGTTTATAGTAGTATATATTTTACCAATTAATCTTTCGTCTTCTTCTTTTAAGTCTGTAAGCATTGATATATGCTTTTTTGGTATAACTAGTATGTGTATTGGTGCTGCTGGGTTTATGTCGTGAAATGCTAAAATTTCATCATCTTCATATACCTTATTTGAAGGAATTTCCCCTTTTATTATTTTACAAAAAATACAATCTTCCATTTTAATTTTTCTCCTTTTCTATAAATTTTATATTTCAAATTATTTTTTTGGTTTTTATTTATTGAATTATATTATAGTTGACTAAAAAAATCAATTATTATATTTTAAATGTCAAATGGGATATGAAAGAAATGTGATAATGTCTTAAGTAAAGAAATGAGAAAATGTCCCAACTAAAAAATATTTGTTCTCTTAAATGATATAATTAAAACTATCATTTAAATTTAAGGAGGACAATATGAGAAAGGTGGAACTCTCATTGAAAGAAAAAGAAAAATATAAAATTATTAAAAAATTAGTTGAAACTAATGGTAATAAAGAACGTGCTAGAATAAAGTTAGGCTTAAAAAGTATTAGACAAATTAATAGATTAATTGCTGGTTATATAGAATATGGTAAAGAATTTTTTGTACATGGAAATAGAGGTAGAAAACCAAAGCATGCCTTAACAGATGAATTTAAAGATGCAATTGAAACTCTATATACATCTAAATATTTTGATTGCACATACACCCAATTTACTGAATATTTAGCTGAAAGAGAAAATATTTTCTTGTCTGTTGCAGAGGTTGGTCAAATTCTTAGAGAAAAATATATTTTATCTCCTAGAGCTCGTAAAATTACTAAAAAGAACTTAAAGAAAAAATTGATTGCCCAAAAGGAAAAAGCTAAATCACAAAAAGAAATTTCTAAAATTCAATCTAGTATTGTTGCTATTGAAGATGCTCATCCTAGACAACCTAGATGTATTTATTTTGGTGAAGAAGTACAAATTGATGCTTGTATTCATCTATGGTTTGGTAACTTTAAAACAGCTCTACATGCTGCTATAGATGATTCTACTGGACAGGTTCTTGCTGCTTATTTCGATAATCAGGAGACTCTTAATGGTTACTATAATTTGTATTATCAGATATTGATAAAATATGGTATTCCTTATCTTTTTAAAACAGATAAACGAACTGTATTTGAGTATAATAAAAAAGGTACTACCCTTGATGAAGATAATACCTTTACTCAATTTGCTTATGCCTGCAACCAATTAGGCACAGCTATTTCTACTAGTAGCACACCTGAATTTAAACCTCGTATTGAAAGACTTTTTGAATCATTTCAATTAAGACTAATACCTGAACTAAGATTAGCTAATATTACTACAATTGAGGAAGCCAATAACTTCCTACCTGCCTTCTTAGATAAATATAATTCAAAGTTTGCTCTATGTATAGATAATAACAAATCTGTTTTTGAAAAGCAACCTAGTTCACAAAAAATTAATTTAACCTTAGCTGTTTTATCTCGCAGAATAGTTGATACAGGACATTCAATTTGCTTTAAAAAGAAACATTATAGAACAGTAAATTCAGTTGGAACACCTATATATTTTGGTAAAGGAACTAAATGTATGGTAATTGAAGCATTTAATAAAAAATTATATGCTACAGTTGAAGAGAGTATCTTTGCTCTCGAGGAAATACCAGCAGTACAAGTAAAATCAGAAAACTTTGATAAAATATTACCAACAGAGCCAAGGAAAATCTATATTCCAAAAATGATACATCCTTTTAAAAGACTGTCATTTGAGAATTTTATAGAAAAACAGAATTTAAAAGTGCAAAAAGAATTAGAGAAAGTATCTTAAAGTAATTTTTAAAATTAACCATTTTTTCGTAGGGTACATGAAGGGTAGAAAAAATGGTGGTGTTCAAAGAACAAATTTTAAAAATTACTCAAGTACCCTGGCCCAAAAAATCAACCCTAAAAAATTAAATTTTTAGGGCTTATGTTTAAAAAATTTTGGGACATTTTCAAAAATCATTGACACAAATCAATTAAAACAAAACACTTTAAAATATAGTTATAAAATACTAAATCGATATAGTAATCATCTTTTTCGGTACGAATATGTTGTTGCCTTTCTACAAAAGCATAACCTTTTCCGAAGCTCCATCAAAAATTTTTGTAAGTTATTTATAATACTTGTTTCTAGTTCAGTTTCTGTGTATTTATCTTCTAATGAATAACCTAAAAATTCAGCTATTAACGGATTTTTTATAAATTCTAATTTATCCATTAAATAGTGTTCTTTATTTTTTTCTTTCATTTCTTCAATTACAGGTTCTTTAACTTGTGATTTTAAAAGTCTGTAATAATATTGTGTACTTATATTTCGTTGTAATGTTCTTGTACTCCAAGTTTGTTCAAGTGTTTCTTTTGCATACCAATCTCTTGCTTTTTCATCAAATACCTGTAATAAAATTTTGTAGTGTGTCCAAGAAAGTAAAATATTAGATTTTGCATTCACTGCGTGCAAAATGTTTGGAAAAGTTTTGTAAAATTGTAAAAAATAGTATAAATTTCTTATTTCAAAACCTTTCCCATATTTTCCTTTTAATTCTTTAGACAACTTCTTTATTATTTCTGTACCATAATCAGCTCTGTTATCGCCTTTTAATTCTTCTTCTGCTATTCTATATCCTATAAACCAATTTCTTTCTACTAATGCGATATTTACTGATTGATAAGCATAATCTCTTGCTGATTCAATAATAGAGCACACATCTTTTAATACATTAT
>JAAVYV010000067.1 GCA_022791325.1 Clostridia bacterium | reverse complement strand
CTTTATTAAAATAATATTTCTATTTTGATATTATTTTGACTTCAAAAAAATTTGTATTTTTGAGGTCTTTTTGGCGTGGGATAATTTCCAATTAAAATTTTTTATAAAAAGGCTTGACTTTTAATAGTTAGTCTCCTTTTTCCACTATTTAGGACAGTTCCTAATCTAGCCAGATTATTTTTGTTTTTTACTTGAGGTTCTTCTCTATCTTGTTTCCGATTACGAACCGTCCCCAAAGCTACTTCTCTGCCTTGTTTCTGATTACGAACTTGCCCCAATGCTACTTTTCTAACTTGTTTTTGATTGCGAACTGGCCCTAAATCTAGCTTATAATGCTAGGCTTACAAGCTACATTCCTTTTCTTTTTAAACAGTCGTATTTTTAATATGTAGAGTAGCGCGAAGGGGGTGACCCTTTTAACACATCATCTCCTAATTTCTAAGTCATATTCATATACTTGTATTAGTTTTATTTCGTTTTTAAATTCATTCTCTAATACATTAATGTAAAAGTCTTTCCTTGAAACTAATTTCATTTCAAATTTAGATAAATCTATTAATACTTTGCTTCCTATATCCATTCCTTCTGGAAGTGTTTTATTTAGGTTATCATAGAAGATTATGTTTGTGTAATACATTATAGGCATTTTTTCTTTTACATTTAGCTTGAATAAATGAACTTTTTCTTTGTTGTCACAACCACTTTCTATTTCTTCTTTTGGATTTATATTTAATATTTCAAAAGATTTTTCATTTAAACTTTCTTCACTACTTAGTTTATAAATAGCTATATCTTCTATATTTTGCATTTTTCCGTATGCTTTCTTTTAATAGTTTTCTGTAATTATCTAGGTTTTCTTTGTATTCTTCTACTGTTGTATCATTATTTACAGCTAAAATATTAAATTTATCTTTTTCGACTTCTCTGTGTTTTACATTGTTTAAAATTTTAATTTTTGTTTTGTCTTGTGCTATATTTCCAAATATGTCAAAATCTTTTCCTGCAATTTCTTCTACATTTTCATTATATTCTTGTTTTAGTATTTTTAATCTTTTTTCTATTTGGTTAATATCTTTTTTTAGTATTTTTTCTTTATTTAATATGTTAAAAGTTGGTAAGTCATTAAGTATTGCAAACATTGCGTCACATTCACTTTTAGTAAATATTTCTCTTTGTTTTAAATCCACCTTTTTTCCAAATTCTTCTAAGTCTTCTTCATAGTCAAATTTTCTTTTTAAAATGCTTTTCTTTTCATTTTCTTTTAGCTCACCTTCATTAAGAAGTGTTACTTCGTCTTTGTTTGTGAATTTCCAAAAGTCAAATATACTTTTTTTGTGACTTTCTATTTCATTTATGTATAAAGTTGCATTTTGTATCTTTTTTTCTAAGTTTTCTTTTTTATTTTCTAATGCTTTTATATCCATTTGCATATTTTTTAGTTTTGTTTCTTGTTTGCTTAGTATTTCACATATTTTTAGTAAGTCTTCTATTGTATAAAAGTCTTTTGCTTCTATTTGCTCTACCACACCTATTTCTATACTTTTTTCTTCTTTTTCTTCTACTGGTTTTATTTCTTTTAATTTATTTGTTTTAGTATCTTTTTTGAAGAAATATTTAACTCTACCAAAAAAGCTTTTTTTACATTCTAAGAAATTTGTTATTTGTTTTTCTTTTAATAAATATTCTTCTTTTTGCTTTTTTAGTGTTTCTTTTAGTAGTTCTAACCTTTCTGCATTTAATATATTTTCACTAAATGTTTTATTTATTTTTTCTTGTTTAACTTGCACTTCTTGTCTTATAAATTCTGCCAAATTTTCATATGTTATTTTCTTTAAATTATAATAAAAGTCTAGACTTCCTCTTTCATTTATTATTGTTTTAAAATTATATTCCATTCCATCTGTTGATTGCAAAATAAAAAGTGCTTTTAATAACTTAAATTGCTCACTTGCTTTTTCTTTATTCTCTAATGTTATTTTATACATACTTTTTACTTTTTCATATACTACTGTCTTTCCTAATATTTCTATGCTTTGCTCTCCTTTTTCATTATATACTTCATATATACTTGGCCATTCTTTTGTGAAAAACCATAGGTAATTTTCTAAATCTGTTATTTCACTTTTCTTTAATAACTTGTTTGAGTATTCCATATGTGTTATTGGAACATATATTTTTTCATTCTTTTTTGACTTTTGCATTGCTATTTTTTTCTTTATTAAATAAAATAAAGCTTCTGAATTGTTTTCGTTACTAGAAAATAGCATGAAATATTTATTTTCTATTTCAGAGTAATATATTTGCCATATGTAATTATTTTTATATTTTATTTCATATGGTACTTCTTTACTTAGCATTTTTTGCTCTTGCTCTATACTTTTTAGTTTTTCTAAGTCTAATTTTCTTATCATATTTAAAAAAGTAGTATATTGCTCTATTGTTTCTTCACTTTCTGATTTTAAATAAAATGCAAGTGGCAAAGCTCTTTTTAGTTTTTGATTTAAATCATCTAACCTATCTGAAGGTGTTATTAATATTTCTATATCTTTTATATTTACATATTTATACACTTTATAATTATTGTCTTCATATGTTTTTACTGGTTTATATTTTATTTTTTCTATATTTAGTAAGCTATTTGGTATATTTTCTAAATCTAACCCTATACTTTTTAATTTTTTTTCTATTGTTTTGCTATCTTCTTTTGTATCTTTTAGCACTTTTGTTTCCCTCCTAATGTTTTTTATTTAGTATATCACATATGTTTTTTATGGGCAATAAAAATTTTAAAGGAGCTAATTTTTTTATTACTCCTTTAAAATTTAATTATTTTTTATTTTCGCTACAACTATTCTATCATTTCCAGCTAAATCTTTTTTCGAATATATTTCTTTGTACTTCCCAGTGTTATTTAGTAAATTTATTACTTTTTCTTTTTGATCATAACCTATTTCCATACATAAATATCCTTCATTATTTAAAAATTTATAAGCTTCATTTGCTAATATTTTATAAAAGCTTAATCCGTCTTTTCCTCCATCTAATGCTATTAAAGGTTCTTTCTGTACATTTTTAGTTAAAGTTTCTATTACGCTTCTTTGTATGTATGGTGGGTTTGAAACTATAACATCATATTTGTTAGTTATATTTTCAAACATATTTGATTGTATAAATTCTACTTTACTTAGGCTTATATGTTTTTCACTATTTTTTTTTGCTATTTGAAGTGCTTCTATACTTATATCTGACATCGTTATATGTACATTTTCCAAGTTTTTACTAAGTGATATTCCTATCACTCCACTTCCTGTGCATATGTCTAGTATTTGCATATTTTCTTTTTCTTGTTTTGCAATATTTATTACTTCTTCTACTAATATTTCTGTATCGGGCTGTGGTATTAGTACATTTTCATCTACGTAAAATTCTAAGTTCATAAATTCTTGCTTATTTGTTATGTACTGAATTGGCATTCCTTGTATAATTTCTATTAGTGCTAAATAATACCTTGTCTTTTCTTGTTCTTCTACTTCTTTTTCTTCATTTATTACAATTTTCACTCTATCCATTTGTAGAATGTATTGTGCTAATGTTTTTGCTATTATGCTACTATCTTGTATTTCATTTTCTTTTAAGAGTTTTTTTCCGTAATTTATTAATTCTTTTATTTTCAATTTTTCACCTCTTTTAATTTTACTATCACTATATTTTATAATTCTACTTTTATATTTGTATTAGAACAAAAGTGGCTTCGCCATGCGGACGATTGCTAATCGCCCCTACATTAAATTTTAGTTTTATACTTTTAATTGTTGTATTTCAGCTTTTTCTTATTTTCTGCTATTTCTCGGGTCGCCGAAGGCGGCGACCCCTATAACG
Organism: Clostridia bacterium; assembly: GCA_022791325.1. Classification (GTDB taxonomy): domain Bacteria; phylum Bacillota; class Clostridia; order TANB77; family CAG-508; genus UMGS1663. The sequence goes on along the minus strand of JAAVYV010000067.1, from coordinate 36,306 downwards.
AAAAATTTGATTTTTCCTATACTAGAACAAAAGTGGCTTCGCCACGCTGACGGCTACTAGCCGCCCCCCTACAATTTCAACTTAAAATGTTGTACTTTCCTAGTATTAATGCTAATTACATAATTCATCTAGGCAAAACACACTATATAATGGTATACATTTTATACCATTTTCATATCCAAAGTTCTTATTCGATATTCTAATTGCATATGGTATGGTATATAAACTTTTAAATAAATTTAAGCTTTTTGACCTAGTGTGTATACTTGATTTTACTTCAATTGGGATTATATTTCCCTCTTTATCTTGCACTACAAAATTCACTTCTGCTTTTCCATTTGATTCCCAATAATATGGTTTTAAACCACATTGTACTAAACTACTACATACATAATTTTCTGTTAGTGCTCCCTTAAATTCATTTAGTTTTTCATTTTCTACAATAATTATATTGGTAGGTATTCCAAATTTATTACATAGCAATCCTACATCACACATATATATTTTAAAACTTTCTGGTTCGACAAATGCTGAAAGTGGTAATTTTCCCTCTCTTATTTTTCCACATTGATTTATAATCCCCGATGCGTTTAGCCAATTAATTGCTGTTTCATATTCATACGATCTTGCCCCAGATTTTATTAGTTTATATTGAAATTTCCTATTTTCTTTTGCTAATTGTGCTGGAATTATATTGTATACTGCCATTATTTTTGTTGTTTCTGTACTGCTTGCATACTTTGCCATATCTGCAATATAAGAATTATTTATATCTTTCAAAATAGCTGTTACAAAGTCCATATCTTGCTTTTCTTTATATTCCATAATCGCTCTTGGCATTCCTCCTATAGCTAAATATAATCTATAATATTCGTTAGCTAAGTTGTGTAATGCAAATTCCTTATTCCCTTCAAATGCTTCTCTAATCATATTTGCCAAATCTTCTTTTTCTATAGCCCATAGAAATTCTTCAAAGTCTAATGGATATAATGTAATCATTTTTACTTTTCCTACTGGAAAAGAATATCTTTTTCTATTAATTGCTATACCTAACAATGAACCTGCTGCTATTACATGATATTTAAACGCACTTTCTGCAAAGTATTTTAGCGATGTTAAGGCTCTTTCACATGCTTGTATTTCATCAAAAAATATTAATGTATCTTCTTCTAATATAGTTATTCCTAAGTTTACACTTATCTCTTTTATAATTCTTTCTATTTTTAAGTCTTGTTCAAAAATCTTCGCTATTTCACTATTATCTTCAAAATTTATATAAACTACATTTTTGTAATTTTCTTTTCCAAATGATAATATTGTATATGTTTTTCCAACCTGCCTCGCTCCATAAACTATTAATGGCATTTTTTCTTTATCATTTTTCCATTTTAGTAGTTCTTTCGACATTTTTCGTTTCATTTAGTGTACCTCCTTTACATTTATTTTAACATATTAAAATATTTTAGTCAACTAAACTTCAATTTTATTATTAGAGGTATCTCATTAAAAGTTAAAAATAAGAGCTGTAAAAAGCGTATCAATTTGCTTATTCCTCTTCACACACTTTTTTACAGCCTCTTATTTAATTTCTATTTATATATTCTTACTTGCCTTTAAATCTTCTTTTGCTTGTTCTAGTCTATGTAATGCTAATTCTTTTGATATTTTTAAACTCATTTTAAAATCACTCCTTCATTTTGTACATTCATATAAAAAGGAAGAACTTCAAGCCAATAATTAAATTTATCTATATTTTTTACTAATGGAGATAGTATTACATTATTATTTAATTCAATATCATAGACCAAATCCCATAACTTATCTCTATATTCAACTATTTCTTCATCTGTTAGATCTGTTAGAATCATAACATCAATATCTGAACTATTATTATAATCTCCTCTAGCATACGAACCATATAATATTACTTTTTTTGCCCTATCTTTAAATAATTCGTTTATTATCTTAAGTAATTCATTTATACTTCTATTTATATTTTCCGGCATTTCCTTCATATTTTTTCACCTTCCTTTAATATATATTATTATAGCATATATTAATCTATATCCGCAACTTAAATTTCAAAATGGCGTTTAAAAGGCATAAAAATTCCCCACCATAAGCCGCAAGATGATTGGATTTTTAATACCTGTTTTCACAGGTGGGTGCTTTGTTGAAAGTTTATGGGTTTCTTACTATATTTGCATATGTAAGCATACACGCAGTTTTCAAAGCCAAGCTCCCTTTTATTATTTGTTGGTAATAAAATTCCAGTCTACACGCACCGAGCAGGGATTTTTTATATTTATTTGTTTTATACTTATATATTAACATATAAAATTGTAAGTTTCAATATATTTTATATTACATTTTCGTTACATTTTTTTATTCTATTGCTATAATTCACAATTAATATTAAGTATAGATGTAGGGGCGATTACCAATCGCCCGTGCTCCAACGACTTTGCTATATTTATATTCTATATCTAGCAATTTCCCCGAAGCACCATAGAAGTTTATTCTCTGAAGTCTACAGACGATTGATAATCGCCCCTGCAATGTAAAAAAATTTTTTGCAAATTATAACATTATAGTTACATTTTATAGTATTGATATAATTTATTTTCATTCTAGTTGATTATATCTCTTTTTAACATATTCTCGTTTATTGTTCCTATTCCTATATATGTTTCTTTATTATATATATTATATACTCCATCTTCCTTTTTAGTGTATATTTTTACTCCATTTAAGAATTTTCCCTTTGTTTCATTGTCTAATTCTATTTTTTCATTATTTTCAAATAGTCTCTTCATTGTTATTATATTCTTTTTAGCAAATTCTATTCCATTTTTTTCTATTTGCTCTATTGTTATAGCTTGATTTATATCAAATCTTCCTACTTTTATTCTGTTTAAGTCTTTCATATAGCCTATTGTTCCTAGTTTTTCGGCTATGTCTTCGCACAAGCTTCTTATATATGTACCTTTTGAGCATGATACTTTGAAGTATATTTCTTTTTGTTCCTTATCTATTTTTATTAATTCTATGTTATATATTGTTATTTTTCTTGGCTTTATTTCTATACTTTCCCCGTTTTCGTGCATATTCATATAGCTTTTTTCCATTTATTTTTATTGCTGAATACATTGGGGGTATTTGATGTTGCTCTCCTATAAATAGTTTTAATGTATTTTCTATATTTGCTAATTCTCCTACTTGCTTTTCTTCTATTATTTTTCCTTCTGCATCTGCTGTGTCTGTTTTTATTCCTAGTTTTAATGTTACTTCGTATTCTTTGTCATGTTCTATTAGATATTTTGATAGTTTCGTTCCTTCGTTTAAAAGAAGTGGTAATACTCCTGTTGCATTTGGGTCTAATGTTCCTGTATGTCCCACTTTTTTTATATTTAATATTTTTTTTATTTTTGATACTACATCATGCGAGGTGTAGCCTTTTGGTTTGTTTATTATTAGTATTCCGTTCATGAAAGTTCCTTCTTCTCATTGTTCCCTTCAAAATATTTTCTTTTAGGGCATAATGTCCCTTTAGGGATTTTTTTATTTTTTTGATGTAAGGGCGATTATTAATCGCCAGTTGACCCAAGGAGATGCCCAAAAAGATTTTAAGAAGAACCTTCGAAGAGCGGGCGATTGATAATCGCCCCTACATCAAATTTTAAGTTTATACTTTTTATTATTAATTTTCTATTTTTCACTATTTTCCACTATTTCTTGGGCGTCATTCGGTATTCTTCTTGGATTTGCATCTACCGATGAATTTCCTACATTTTCCAACTTCTATTTAAGTTGCATTTTTATTTGATTAATTATCTTTTCTTTTGCTTGTTCTATTGGTATTGTTATTGTACATCCGGCTGCGTGCTTGTGTCCTCCTCCGCCAAACATTAAACATACATCTGATACATTTACATATTCGTTTGAACGTAATGATGCTCTATATCCTTTTTCAGTTTCTCTTATAAATATTGATACTTCTACTCCTTCTATACTTCTTCCTTCATCTACTATTCCTTCATGGTCGTCTAAACTTGCTTTTGTTTCTTCTATATCTTGCTTTGTTATATATGTAAATGAGATTTGTCCATTTTCTAAAAATTCCATTCTGTCTATTGCTCTTTTTCTTAGCTCAAAGTTTGCTCTTGTTTTTGTGTTCATTGCTTTTTTATATATTTCTGAAACGTTTATTCCTGATTTTAGAAGTCTTGCTGCAAATTCAAATGTTTCTGGTCTTGTTGACTGATATTGGAAACCTCCTGTGTCTGTTATTATTCCTGTTAATATACATTTTCCAATTTCATTTGTTATTTCTATTTCAAAATATTCTAATATTGTTAGTAATATTTGTGTACATGCTGGTGAGTCTGGGTTTACGTAGTTTAAGTCTCCATACATTGTATTTGTACTATGGTGATCTATTACTATGCTTGTTTTTGCTTCTTCAAAATATTTTGACCAACCATTTAGCATTTTTATTGTGGCACTGTCTAATGCTATTGCTAAATCGTAACTTTCTTCTTTTCCTTCTTTTTTTACTTTGTCTACATTTGGTAAAAATGAATATGTTCGTGGATATTCTGGTATTATAACATCTATATCTTCTTTTCCCATTTGTTTTAGTGCCAAGTACATTGCTAAAGTGCTTCCTACTGCATCTCCATCTGGGTTTTCGTGAGTTAGAAGTACTATTGATTTAGCTTTTTTTATTTCTTGTAATATGTTGTCTAGCGTCATTTTTTATCCTCCTAGCAGAAATCAGAAGTCAGAGGTCAAATGTCGGATTTTAGGGTATTTCCTCCGAAGTTCGGGTCGCTTGATAAGGCGGCGACCCCTACATCATTCTCTGATTTCTTGTTTTCTTTTATTTGTTTAAATCTTTTAGTATTGAGTCTATTTTCATTCCATATTCCATTGAGTCGTCTTCTTCAAATACTAGTTCTGGTGTTATTCGTAAGTTTATTTTTTTTGCGATGCTACTTCTTATATAGCCTGATGATTTTTTTAGTGCTTCTAAAGTTTTTTCGTTGTTTTTTGAGTTTAACATGCTTACATATACTTTTGCATATTTTAAGTCTGGTGTTATTTTTACTTTTGTTACACTAATTAAGCCTGTTGCATCTGGATTTTTTAATTCAAAAGAAATAATGTTACTTATTTCTTTTTTTAACTCTTCGTTTATTCTATTTAGTCTGTTTTCGTTTGTTGGCATTTTTTTCTCCTTTCAAAGGTTGTATGTTTTAAGCTTTTTATCTTTCCTCTTGCTCTTCTTGTATTTTGTTTACTGCTTTTATATATTGTTCTTTTCTTCTGTCTTCGGCAAATCTATTATCTTTTCTTCTTGCCATATCTTGTATTTTTTTATTAAATTGTTTTCTTGCTTGTTTTGTTTGTTTTGCTTTTTCTTGTTTTTCTCTATCCATTTTTGCTATTACTTCTTCCATTGTTATTGTTTCTTCGTCTACTTTTTGTTCTTTTTGGCCTAGCATTTCGTTTATAGATTTATTTTTTGGAATTTTATTGTTTTTTGCCATTTTTTTACTTCCTTTTTAAAGTTTTTATAGTGCTTCGTGTTAGTATTCTATATGTTTTATTTTATACTTCTTTTCCAATTAAGGGCAGTCTTTCTTGGGACATCTTCGATTACCCAAGGGGGTGCTTTTTGTTTTTTGCTTCTTTTGGTTCTCTACTCTTATTATTCTTTCTTCTTGGTTTCCGCGTTGGGGACAGTTCCTAATCTAGCTAGATTATTTTTGCATTTTCTCTTAAAGTTCTTCTCTATCTTGTTTCCGATTACGAACCGTCCCCAAAGCTACCGTCACCAAAGCTAGACCCTAATTGTGATTATCTTTTTATTTCTTCCATTATATATACTTCTATGATGTCGCCTTCTTTTAGGTCGTTGTAGTTTTCTATTTGCATTCCACATTCGTAGCCTTTTGCTACTTCTTTTACGTCGTCTTTGAATCGTTTTAGTGATATTAGCTTGCCTTCGTGTATTACTACATTTTCACGTAGTACCCTTACTCCTGCATTTCTTTCTATTTTTCCTTCTAGCACATATGCTCCTGCTATTGTTCCTACATTTGATACTTTGAATGTTTGTCTTACTTCAACATTTCCTATTACTTTTTCTTCATATACTGGGTCTAACATTCCTTTCATAGCTGCTTTTACATCGTCTATTGCTTGGTATATTACTGAGTATTGTTTTATTTCTATTTCTTCTCTTTCTGCTAATGTTTTTGCTGTTGGCACTGGGCGTACGTTGAAGGCTATTATTATTGCATTTGCTACTTTTGCTAGGTTTACATCACTTTCGTTTACTGCTCCTGCTGCACTATGAATTACTCTTACATTTACTTCTCCATCTGATAATTTCTCTAATGATTGACGAATAGCTTCTGCGCTTCCTTGTACATCTGCTTTTACTATTATGTTTAAGTGTTTTAGGTTTCCTTGTTCCATTTGTGTAAATAAATTGTCTAGTGTTACTTTTTGCATGTTATTTATTGATTTTTCTCTTGCTTGGCGTTTTCTTCTTTCTATTAGGTGTTTTGCCATTTTTTCGTCTTTTACTTCATAGAATATTTCTCCTGATTCTGGTACTTCTGTTAGTCCCATTATTTCTACTGGGGTTGAGGCTGTTGCTGATTTTACTTTTTGCCCTTTATCATTTTTCATTGCTCTTATTCTTCCTATACTTGAACCTACTACTATTGTATCTCCAACGTCTAGGCTTCCTCTTTGTACTAACATTGATGCTATTGGTCCTTTTGTTTTGTCAAGCCTTGCTTCTATTACTACACCTTTTGCTTGCTTTTTAGGGTTTGTTTTTAGTTCTAATACATCTGCTTGTAATAGTACCATATCTAAAAGGTCGTTTATGTTCATACGTTTTTTAGCTGATATTGGCACATATATTGTGTCTCCTCCCCATTCTTCTGGTACTAGTTCATATTTCATTAGTTCTTGTTTTACTTTATCTACATTTGCTTCTGGTAAGTCTATTTTGTTTACTGCTACTATTATTGGTATTTCTGCTGCTTTTGCATGGTTTATTGCTTCTATTGTTTGAGGCATTACTCCATCATTTGCTGCTACTACTAGTATTGCTATATCTGTTATTTGTGCTCCTCTTGCTCTCATACTTGTAAATGCTTCATGACCTGGTGTGTCTAAGAAGGTTATTTCTCTACCATTTACTGTTACTTGGTATGCTCCTATGGCCTGAGTTATTCCGCCTGCTTCTCCTTCTATTACATTTGTTTCTCTAATTGCATCTAGTAATGATGTTTTTCCATGGTCTACGTGTCCCATTACTACTATTACTGGTGGTCTTTCTTGTAGTTCGTCTTTATTATCTTCTGATTCGTCAAATAATATGTCTTCTTCTTTTATTTCTTGCTTTTTAATTGCTGTTACTCCAAATTCTTCTGCTACTAAGAATGCTGTGTCAAAGTCTACATCGTTATTTATTGTTGCCATTATTCCAAAACCAAATAATTTTTTAATAACTTCTGCTGATGTTTTCTTAAGCTCTAGCGCTAAGTCTTTTACTGTTATTGTTTCTGGCACTTCGATTTGCGTTAGTTTGAATATTTTTTGTTTTCTTTCTTCTTCATTTTTATTTGCCTTTTTCTTGTTTCTTTTTCCTCTTGCTGTTGTTAAGTCATAATAGTCTAACATTCCGCCTTCTTGATCATGGAACATATTTGATAGGCTATCTACTTGTTTTAGGTCTTTTAGTTTTCCTCCGTCAAATTCTTCTCCTGCAAACCTTGAACCTTTTTTATTTTTGTTTTGTTTTTTATTTGTTCTTTCTTCTTGTCTTTCATTTTTTGCTTTATCAATTGCTTTTGAACTAAAGTCTCTTACATTTTCTTTTTCTACAATATCTGTTTGCATTATGTCTTTTATGTTTTTATCTATTCCTCTTTCATCTAGTGGTCTTCTTTCTCTACCAAAATTACCTTTTTGTCCATTATTTTTGTAATTTCCATTGTTTCTATCTTGGAAACCATTTCCATTATTTCTATTTTTAAAATTAGGTCTATCATTTCTATTTTGGAAACCAGATTTATCGTTTCTGTTTTGAAAATTTGACCTTTCATTTCTATTTTGGAAATTTGGCCTTTCGTTTCTATTTTGAAAGTCTGGTCTATCATTTCTGTTTTGGAAATTTTGTCTTTCATTTTTGCTTTGAAAATTTTGTCTTTCATTTCTATTTTGGAAATTATTATTATTCTCTCTAGTTTGACCATTATTATTCGCATTTTGCATATTTGTATTATTGCTTTTTGTATTATTTGCAATTTTTTTATCTACTTTTTCTTCTTTTACTGGTTCTTTATTTGCTTGCATATTTTCTTCTTTCTTTTCTACCTTTTCTATTTTCTCTTCTTTTTCTATTTTTTCTTCTTTTTTTCCTATACCAAATAGTTCACTTACAGTCATTGGCTTTGTTGGTTTGTTTCTATATACTATATTATAGTCTGCGTTTTTATTTCTTTCTACAAACCCTACTTGCTTATTTCTTTGTTCTGCTTGTTTATTCTTGTTTTCTTTTTTTTCTTCATCTGTTATTATAATTTCCCTTCTTATAATAACTGGTGAATTTTGTTTTTTCTCTTCTTTCTTTGTTTTGTCTTCTTCTTTTTTTATTATTTTGCCTATTTTACTTTTTATTTTATTTACTTCATTTTCTTCTATTGAGCTCATATGTGTTTTTACTTCTATACCTAGCTCTTTTGCTTTTGCCATTATTTCTTTACTGGTTAAGTTTAATTCTTTAGCTAATTCATATATTTTCATCTTACCCAATAACTTCACCCCCATCAATTATCTTTAATATCTCATTTGCAAAATTTATATCATTTATAGATATAACTGCTTTGTTTTCTTTACCAATACTTTTACTTAAAGTTTCTATTGTTTCATATATTCTCATTTTTACATTACATTCATTTGCTGTTTTTTCTATATTTCTTTTTGTTCTTTCTGATGCATTCAACGCAACTATTACTAGTTTTGATTTCTTTTTAGTTATAGTGTCTATTACACTTTCTGTTCCGAATGATATTTTTCCAGCTCTCGTAGCTAGACCTAGCATTCGTAAGGCTTTATTTTGTTCCATTTTAACTCCTTTTTTAGAGGTCAGAGGTCAGAAATCGGAGGTCGGATTTTAGGGTAATTTCTCTGGTGAGCGGGTCGCCGATGGCGGTGACCCCTACATTCTTACTTTCCAGTTTCTGACTTCTGTCTTCTGGCTTCTGTCTTCTGACTTCTATTGTATCCTTTTTCTCAATTCATTATATATTTCTTCACTTATTTTTGTTTCAAAGTTTCTTTCTAGTCGTTTTGTTTTTATGGCTTTTTCTAAGCATTCTATGTTATCACATATATATGCTCCTCGTCCATTTGCTTTTCCTGTTTTATCTACTGAAATTTGGCCTTCTTTATTTTTTACTATTCTTATTAGTTCTTTTTTTAGTTTTATTTCGTTGCATCCTATGCATGTACGTTTTGGTAAATTTTTCAAAGCTTTCAACTCCTTATTCTATTGTATTCTAGTTTATTTTAATTCATGTCCTTTTATTCTTCTGTTTCTTCTTTCTTTTTTCTAGTTCTTTTTAGTTTTTCTTCTACTACTTCTTCAACATTTTCTTCTTTACTATCTGTCTCTTCTTTTTTCTTTCTAGTCTTTTTAGGCTTTTCTTCTACTTGTTCTATCGTATTTTCTTTAACATCTGTTTCTTCTTTTTTCTTTCTAGTTCTTTTTGGTTTTTCTTCTTTTATTTCTTCTATTGTTTCTTCTACTATATTTTCTGTTATTTCTTGTTCTTTTTCTGCTTGTTTTATCAATTCTTCTGCTTCTTCTATTTCTTCTGAAGCTATTTCAGTATTTTCTTCTTTTTGCTCTTCATTTTGCATATTTATTAACATTTGTCTAAATTGTGTTTCACTTTTTATGTCTATTTTCCAGCCAGTTAACCTTGCTGCTAGTCTTGCATTTTGACCTGATTTTCCTATTGCTAGTGATAGTTGGTCATCTGGAACTATTACTTGTGCAAAGTGTTCTTCTTCTTTTATATCTACGGCCATTACCTGTGCTGGTAATAGGGCTGATGAAATGTATATACTTGGGTCTGCATTCCATTCTATTACATCTATTTTTTCTCCATTTAATTCATTTATAATGTTTTGTATACGTATACCTTTTTGCCCTACACATGAACCTACTGGGTCTATGTTTTCATTTTGTGAATATACTGCTACTTTACATCTATTTCCTGCATCTCTTGATACACTTTTTATTTCTATTAGTCCTTCATATATTTCTGGAATTTCAAGTTCAAATAATTTTCTTACAAAGTCGTTATGACTTCTTGATATTATTACTTGTGTACTTCCTTTTTGTCCTTTTTCTACTTCTACTATACATGCTCTTATTTTATCATTTACATGGTATCTTTCTGAAGGTATTTGTTCTTTTAAAGGCATAACTCCTTCTAGTCTTCCTAAGTCTACTATAACTACTCCACCGTCTGCTTTTTGTATTAAGCCTGATACTATTTCGCCTTTTCTATCATTATATTCATTATATAAGAATTCACGTGATGCTTCTCTTATTTTTTGTATTATTACTTGTTTTGCTGTTCCTGCTGCTATTCTACCAAAGTTTTTTGGTACTAGTTCATTGTCTAAAATATCTCCTTCTTGTATTTTATTATCTATTTTTTTTGCTTCTTCTATTGATATTTGTGTTTTTTCGTTTTCTACTTCTTGCACTACTTCTTTTTGCATATATACGTGAATTTCGCCAGTTTCTCTGTCCATTGTTATTTTTACGTTTTCGTCTTCACAGTCATAGTTTCTTTTATATGCTGCTACTAATGCTGTTTCTATTGTTGTAAGCATTTCTTCTTTTTTTAGTCCATTTTCTTTTTCTAGGTCCTCCATTGCTAGTATTAATTCTGTGCTATCAATTGCTGGTCCATTTGATTTTGTTTGTTTCTTTTTCATTTTTATATTCCTCCTTTTATAGAGTTGTAGTTGGAAAATATGCTAATTTCTTTTTAACTTTTTTACTTATCAACCAACTTTTAACATCTATTTTACCAATTATATTTTAATTTCATATTTGAGATATTTTTTCTTAATATTTTTATTTCTTCTATATATATCGCTTCATTATCAAATGATTTTAAAGTTCCTACATATTCTTTTTTTCCATTTTCTATTTCTAATTTACTAAATAGTTTTACTTCTACTTGCTTACCTTTTGCCATTTCTAAATGTTTATCTCTTCTAAGTATTCTTTCTATTCCTGGTGAAGATATTTCTAAAAAGTATTGTTCTTTTATATAGTCTGCTTCATCTAGTATATCATTTATTTCATTGTTTACTTTTTCACAGTCATTTAGGTCTATTCCATTTTCCTTATCTATAAATATTCGTAAAAAATAGTCCTTACCTTCTTTGGCATATTGAACATCATATACATTGTAGCCTAATTTTTCTATTTTTGGTGTTACTAATTCTTCTATTCTTTCTTCAATACTTGCCACAAAATCACTCCTTTACTATTATAAGTTTTTTCCTTTTGTTTCCCCTAAATTTAATCAAAGAGCGGAATTTGTTTCCGCTCTTTGCTATGTTCATTTTGTATTCTTATATTATTATATACTGTTTTGGTAAAAATTACAAGTGTTTTTTACATTTTAGTTAATTCTTTTTGTTTTGGTAGTAGTTATGAAAATATAATCATTACTTATACATAACTACACGAAATCCTGTACCTGGTATTTCTTTGCCATCTCTAGAACAATCACGAAAAGCTGCTGGCCAATGTCCTCCAGTATATGCATAACCGACCACGTATAATCGGAGTCTCAACACTACCACCATTTAAGATACAGTTTTCTGTGACCCACTCCCACACATTACCTGCCATGTCATAAATGTTATTTCTAGCATAAGATTTGTTAAAATTTGCACTTGTTAATGTATACTGGTCTGCATAATTTCCTTTATCAGTTGAGTACTCTTCTGCATACTTTGGATCTATTGTGTTGGTTATCCATTGTAATGTGGTATCCCATACTTCTCCACTAATTAATGTAGAATGAACGCCCGTCTCTTCAAAATTTATCATTGCCTGTGATACAGTTATTGCATCTATTCTTGAAATATAGTTCCATACTGCTACATTAGGTTGTGATAATGGCTTATATGTCCCATCTGTTGGTTTTCTATTATTTACTAAGTTAAAATTAGGTTTTGTTCCTTCTATTCCTGCTTCATATTTTGCTATATAAAATCCTCCATATTTTCCTACACTTGTTCTTATATTGTTTGCCTCTCCTGTATCTCCTGTTATATTAATAATACCGATTATTTTTAGGATAATCTAATTTCTTTTGAAAAATTTGAACTGATTCTCCATTCTTTTGTGCTGCTTGTTGCTCTTCTACTGTCAATACACATGGCACCCACACGAATTCATTTCCTATTGATGCAGTTTCTCCTATTATTGTATATCCTGAGTTCCATGTTCCTTCAGTGTGTTTAAAACCAACTGGTACATATGGATCGTTATAAGTACCTCCTTCATGTCCACTTTCTCCTGGTCCTGGCCCTTGGTAATCATCCTTCGTATTCCTAAATATTTTCTTACTCAATTTTCCATCTTTACCTACCATTGTTATCACATACTCTTTATCTAGTTCAATTTCCATTTTCTTTGTATATGTTAGTTCTTCTGCTTTTTGTTTATCAAATGTTCCATTTTCATTTTCAAATATTATATTGTCTAAAGGTGTATTGCTTGTTACTATTATTTCTATTTGTGCTCTTTGCTTTCCATTAGCACTTTTATCTAACAGTTTTACTACTTTTGTTTCAATACTTACATTTGTTTTTCCTATTGTTCGTGTTACGTTTAAATTTTCTCTATCTATTTCAAAATTATAGTCATTTACTATCGCTATATTACCATATATTCCTATACTTTGCTCTTTTAATATGTTTTCTAAATATTCAGCATTATTGTAATTTTCATCTGTTTCTTTTCTTGTCTTTGCTATTTCTAATGCTTGTTCTAATTTAGTGGTTGCCTCTTGTTCTAGCATTTGTTCTCTATCTTTTCTTATTCTTTTTAGTATTTCTGTATTGTTTATTAGTATTATTCCTATTATTAATATCAACACTATTAAAATCAACATACTTATTTTTATATTTTTTGTTTTCATTAGTTCTCCTTTGTTCTTATTTTTAATATTTCAATTACATTTATTATTTTATTTTAATTTCTTTTCTTACTTAGTTATCTGTATATAATTATATATTTTCTATTGTTAGAAATCAAGTCTTTTATTCCTTCCTTTCAATAAATTTTTACCTTGACTTTTGTACTACATCTACTATATCTGCTAAGTATTGCCCTATTACTGGAATGTTTAGTGTTACTAGTTTCCTTAATAATAAAACTAGTATTGCAGTTATTATACTTACTCCTATACCTATTCCTATACCCCTTGACACTCCTGCTAGAAAGTTTCTTAATAATAGTTCTTTTCGGTCTCCCATTAATGTTGTTATTTCTAATATATTGCTTTTTAGTAAGTTTGTATTTAGCTCATCTATTTTTTTTAATAATATATTTTCCTTTTTTCTTTTTCCAAACATATTTAGTTCTCCTATCGATATTTCAAAGTGCTTGCTATGAATAAAATAGGCTTGGCCTCTCAGACGAGCATTGCTCGCCCCTACAACTTTAATTTAAATAGCATACTTTCCTAATAAATAAAGCACCTTTATTTATTATAGTGCTTTATTTTATCATTTATATACCATTTACTAACTCATTTGCTAAATTCCCATCTACTGAATTTATTTCATTTACTTGTTCATTTCCTTTTTTAACTTTCTCTTCTTCTACTAATGTTTCTAGTTTATTTATTAATTCTTGTAATTTTTTTATGTCTTTTCCTACCATTTCCCAATCATTACTTTCATTCGAAGCATTTAGGTTTCTATTTGCTTTTATTATCGCTTCCGTTAGTTCCTCTATTGTGTCTGTGTTTTCTATTTGTATATCTACTGCATATTTTGAAACTAAATTTGAAATAGCTTCTTTTATATTATTTCCTATTGCTACTTTTGTTCCTGATGCTACTACTACTTTTTTTAGTGTTGGTATTGAGTTTTTCTCGTTTGTATATTGTGTATATATTGGCTCTACATATAGTAATGTGTTATCTATTGGTACTACTATCATATTTCTTGTAATTTTCGTTCCTGTTACATTTAAAGTTTCTATTTCTTTTTGTATCGTTTCATCTTCTTCTATTTTTGTATCTAGTTGCATTGGACCTAATACATTGCTATTTGCTTGATATTTATATATTTTTAAGTTTAAGTTTCCTTCTTCTGTGCAAGTTCCTACTATATATGATATTAAGTTTTGTTTTCCATATAATGTATATGGTAGTATTAACCCTAAATTTTCCTTTTCATTATTTAATGTTTTTACCATTGTATAGTATGCAGGCATTTTTGTTCCTGTTTTTGTAGCTGTTTTTCCTGTATTATGTGTTGCTATATTCCATACATCATCACCTCTATATAATACGTCTGGTTGCACATTGTGGTATCTTGTTATTATATCTGATTGAATATTATATAGGTATTCTGGGTATACAAAATGACTTGATATATCTTCTGGTATTTTTTCTTCTATATTTGCAAATAGATTTGGATAAATATTGTAATATGCCATAGCTATTGGGTCTGTTCTATCTGTTATATAAAATTTTATTGTTCCATCATAAGCTTCTATTAGTACTTTTACTGAATTTCTTATATAGTTTAATTCTAACTTTGTTGTTTGTGTTTCTTGAAGTACTGTTTTTTGTGAATATGGATAATTATTTGATATTGTATATGCATCTAATACCCATACTAATTTTCCTTCGTCTGTTACTACCATATATGGTTTTTCGTCATATTTTAAATATGGCATTATTGTTTGTGCTCTTTTTATTATGTTTCTATTTATTAGTATTTTACTTTGATTTGTAACATTACCGTGAAAATGCTAGTTTTATGTCTTTTTCTTTTATTGCAAGTATTATTCTATCTAATAAATTTAAATTTAATCCTGATTTTCCATCATATTCATTTTCTTTATTTTCTACACTGCTAGAATTTAATATAGGATAATCAAATTCTTTATTTGAACCACTATTTGTTACAACTGTGTCATTTGTTTCTAACCCATAATATATTCTAGGTTCTGATATTGGTATTACTTCTGAAATATCATTTTGAAAATCTTTTTGCATATTATTTAAATTTCCGTTTTCTTTAGTTTCTGTAGCTGATGTTACTATTACTCCATATCCATGTGTGTGTTCATATGTTTTACTATTATATGTCCCTGTACTATTTACTATTTCCCTTGGCGAAATATATACTAAGTTGTTTCTTCCATTTATATTATAATTTCCTATTTGAGATGTTCTGTATGAATAATATCCTTTTGCAGTTTGCCCATTATTTAAATCTTTTAAAACTATGTTCGAATCTGCTACTGCTATATTATTTAGAACATTTTTATAATCTATAACATGTTTTGAGGTTATTGTTTCTAACTCATTTAGAGCTATTTCTTCTATGTTTACACCATAAGCTTCTTTGGTGGCTTTAATATTTTCTGATATATATTCTTTTTCTTTGTCATATTCATTAGCATTTACATATATTCCTTGTGTACTTGCCATTACAATAAATAAGGCTACTAAATATGTTGGAACTACTGCTATCCAAATAATTAATTTTTTGGTTTTATCTTGTTTAAATGCTTTTATTCCCATATATACAGATATTACTATTATTACGGATAATATTCTATATCCCCATACCTTTATGTTTACGTCCACAAATCCTGCACCAAATAATGAATATGATGTGCTTTCATCTCTTAATGTTATAAATTTACTTGTTCCTATATCTTGTACTTCTAATAATATTAGTCCTGCTAATAATATTGCTAGTACTAAAATTCCATTTGTTATTTGTTTTATTAATTTGCTATTTTTTACTGCTTTTTTATCTACTCCATCAAAAAATAGATTAAATGTTGTTATATAATACACAGTTTTATATAGCAGTAATGCTATTTCTAATATTATAAAATACCAAAATACTAGTTCTATAAATGGTTTCTGAAATACAAAATATCCTATATCTATACCAAAAATTGGATCATTTATTCCAAATTGTGCACTATTAAAACATAACATTGCTTTTTCTAATATAAAGCTTGAAGTACATGCACTTATTATTATTGCTGAAATAAATGCTATCGATTTATTTATAAATTTGGGCATCTTTTTGTTTTCTTGTTCAAAAAATTCTTTTAGTCCTTTTTTTATGCTTCTATTAGTTGTATAAATCATTATATAAATTAGGGTAAAATTACCAATAAGAGTAACTGACATATATTTTATATTTTGCCAATATACTTGTGTATAGTTTTCACCTATTTCCAACATTTCTAAATAACTTGCTCTAAATAGAATATATGATATTATAATTGCTAACAAAAAAACTCCCAATACTGCGAATAATCTTTTTTTATTACTAATTTTGCTTGATATCTTATTCTTCATATTTTATTCCTTTCTTGCTTCAAATTAATCTATTAATGCATTCACAAAATCTTCCGAATTAAATTTCTCCATGTCATCTATTTTTTCGCCTACTCCTATATATTTTACAGGCATATTGTTTTCATTTGTTATTCCTATTACTACTCCACCCTTTGCTGTTCCATCTAGTTTTGTTAATATTATTCCTGTTATATCTACTGTTTCTTTAAATGCTTTTACTTGTTCTATGGCATTTTGCCCTGTCGTTGCATCTAATACCATTAGTATTTCCTTTGATGCCTCTGGCATTCCACTATCTATTACTTTTTTTATTTTTTCTAATTCATCCATCAAGTATTTTTTGTTATGAAGTCTTCCTGCTGTATCACATATTAATACATCTGCATTTTTTTCTTTTGTTATTTGTATTGCATCATATACTACTGATGCTGGGTCTACACCTTCTTGTCTCTTTACTATTTCACAATTGGCTCTATTTGACCATATTTCTAGTTGTTCTACTGCGGCTGCCCTAAAGGTGTCTGCTGCTGCTATTACTACTTTTTTACCATTTTTCCTTAAGTTATTTGCTATTTTTCCAATAGATGTTGTTTTTCCTACTCCATTTACTCCTACTACTAATATAACTGATGGTGTTGTTTCTAATTTTAAATTATTATCTGTTTTATCAAATATTTCCTTTATTACTTCTTTTAAAGCTCTTTTTACTTCTTGTTCTTCTTTTATATTCTCTTTTTTTATTTTTGTTCTCAATTCATCTATAATTTTTAACGTAGTATTGCTTCCTACATCTGACATTATTAGTACATCTTCTAGTTCTTCTAAAAGTTCCTCATCCACTTTTCTAAAACCACTAAATACGTTGTTTATTTTTTCATCAAATGATGTTTTTGTTTTACTTAAACCATTTTTTAATTTTTCAAAAAATCCCATTAATATTTCTCCTTTATTTTATGTTGTTATATATATTATCATAATATTATTGTTTTTACAAGTGGTATAAATTTATGTAACATTTTTATAACTTTAGCTCTATATTAATTACATATTTTTTCCAATTTTATATAATTTTATGATAGTTTTATTTTATAAGTGATAATTCTTTTAGGTGCTATGGTAGACTTCAAAAATGCATACATATAAAAAAAGAAAAATTATTGTTTTAAACTTTATGGCAAAAATGATGATTTTATAATATGAAAAATAGAGAATATTTTAAGTATTTGTATTACTAAAATATTCTCTATTTTCTTATATATAAAAAAGTTAATTTTATGAATGCATATTTTTTATTATTCTTTATGAAAATTTTATCTTTCTTAGGTTTTATAGTATATGCATACTTCAAAAATAAACGTTCCTAATGTACATTTTTTCCAAAAATGTACATTATATCCCATTAGGAAATGTCCCCAATTGGAACTAGCCTCTTGGTACATATAATAAACCTGCTAGTTTTGATATTGGCATTGATTGTAACCATACTGTTCCTGGTCCTTCTACTGTTGTTAAAAATAAACCTTCTCCTCCAAACATTATATTCTTTAGACCTGGAACTGTTGTGATGTCTAATTTTACCCCAGATTCCATTGCTGCTACATATCCATTATCTACTTTTAGTTTTTCTCCTGCTTGTAGTTCTTTTTTTACTACTTCTCCATCTATCTCTAAATATACTTTTCCTGGTCCTGTTATTTTTTGCATTATGAAGCCTTCTCCTCCGAAAAAGCCTGCTCCTAGTTTCTTTCTGAAGTGCATTGCTATGTCTACTGTACTTTCTGCACATAAAAATGCTTTTTTCTGTGCTATTATTGTTTCTCCTTGGCTTAAGTCAAATTCTAATATTTTTCCTGGAAATGATGATGAAAATGCTATTTCTACATCGTCTTTTTCAGCTGTGTATATATTCATGAATAATGATTCCCCAGCTAACGCTCTTCCTAATCCTTTCATTATTCCTCCATTTGTTGATGTTGTCATTTTTATTCCTTCATCCATCCAACTCATTCCACCACTTTCGGTTACTACTGATTCTCCTTTTGATAGTTTACATGTAACTACTGGTAATGAGTCTCCTAATATTTTTGCTTGCATTACTTTTTTCCTCCCTTTTTATTTTATTACATAAATATTACTATATTACAAACCTAATTTCAATATTTTTTGTCACTTTTTATCTTTTTTTGTTTACTTTATTTCATTCATATGGCAAATATCTCACTTTTTGCTTTTATATTGCATATTTATTACATTTTTATTACATTTGTTTTTCTTATGTTTACTTCTTTGTAATATTTGGTTTACTTTTATCGACAAAATAATTTATGTGGATACTGTGGATAAGTCTGTTGATAATGTATTTTCAATGTGTTTAAGCTTCAAGTTGTGCACAATGTCTGTTTACGCTATTTCTTATGAAAACTTCTTTTTCTCTTCGAGAGTATATTATGGTGATTTAATTTTTCTAATATTATTCCTATAATTTTAGTTTTACAGCCCCTTCTTTATTTTCTACTTATATAGTTTCTGATATATTTTATAGTCTCTTACTATTTTTCTTACATAATTGTTAGTTTCTTTAAATGGTATCTTTTCTATGTCTGAGCCATCTTCTTTTATTATTCCTTGTTTTATCCAGCTGTCTACATTCCCTATTCCTGCATTATATGCTGCTAATGCTAATAGAGTATTTCCATCATACTTTTTTATTAGTTTTGCATAGTATCTTGTTCCTATTTTTATATTTATTTCTGGATTGTATAACCTTTCTGTTACTGATATTTCTTCATTTACTTCTTCCGCTTCTTCTAGCGCTGTACTTTCCATTAGTTGCATCAGTCCTATTGCTCCACTTTTTGATTTTATATTTCGCTTAAAGTTGCTTTCTGCTTTTATTATAGCAAATGTTAGCAGTGGATCTATGTTATTTTCTTGTGAATATTTGTATACGTATTCTGAATAACTCGTTTTATATATTTTCTTTAGTATGTAATTTTGTATCTTTAGTACTCCAAATAATAGTATCATTATAATAATTATTATTGATAGTATTATTAGGATTTTTTTCGGTTTTGCTTTCAAGTTTCCTCTCCTTTTTGGCTATGTTTTATTTTCTTTATGCACATTTCATTTTAAATAGTTTAATTTTATTTTTTATTGGCATATTATTATTTTGGTTTCTTTGCTTATATTTTCTATTATTTCTTTCATTGCTTTTGAATTAATTGATATACACCCTGCTGTTGGTTTATTATTTGTACAGTGTAGGAATATTGCACTCCCTTTATTTGGTATGTTATTTGGGTTTGTTTTTATTTCTATCAAGTATTCGTATTGTATTTTGTATTCTATTAAATGTTCAGCTGTTTTCCAGTCTTTTTCTACTTTTTCTATGTTTACTAATTGATTGTAATATTTGGAATTTACATCGTCTACCCAGTACATACTATCTGTAATTTTTGTGTATGGTATATTATTTTTGTTTTTTCCATTTTTGTGCATGTTTAGTATTATTCCTAATTCAAATTCTCCTATAGGTGTTTTTTGGTCGCCTTCTTCTTTTTGGTTTGTTAAACCATTTTTTCCAATGTAGGCTTCTGCTTCTATATTACATTTTGGGTATTTTAGTATTCCTTTGTTTTTTTCTTTTGGATAGAAGTATATGTTTTCGTTTATTTCGTCCACTCCTTTTTTATAAATGTTTTGTGTTTCAAATTTTGTGTTTTCCTTTTTTTGTTATAAAATAATACTAGCATAATTTTATTATAATTTCAACTAAATATGTTATAAAAATGAGGTTCCAATTTGGAACCTCATTCTTTTAGTTTAAAATTTATATGGATATCTTTTTCTTTTAGCCTTCTAAATACTTCATCAATATCAGTGCCATTATCTTTTAATTTAATTTCATCTACATTTTTCTTTATTGCTTCTAATTGTTTTTCTTCATATTCCAGCCGTTTTTTTCTCATATTTTCTAAGTGCTTTCCCATTATAAATGTTGTTATAATAACTCCTGCTAATCCTATTATTATAAAAGCAATATTCAAATTAATACTGAAAAAACTTCCTAATCCTAAACTATAGACCATTAAAAATGCTACTATAAAAATTAGTAATAATATTTCCATATTTTTTCCTCCTTGCTATTTAGCTTTCTAATACATAGTTTATAAGTTACATTTGTTGTAATCTACCTAATTATTTTAGAACAGGAATTAAAAATTTATGGTTTCATAATAGCATAATTTATAGCTTTTTTCAAGTTGTTTTTTGATTTTTTGTATGGTTTTGTATTTTGTATTTTTCGTATAATTTATATTTTATAGTATTTTCTTTGGTTTCCGCTATTTAGGGCAGTTCCTAATCTAGCCAGATTATTTCTGTTTGTGCCTTGTAGTTCTTCTCTATTTTGTTTCCGATTACGAACCGTCCCCAAAGCTACTGTCCCCCTAACGATAGTCTATTTGCATTCGTACCAGTTGGTTGCTTCGGATACTTCTACTTCTAGTGGTACTGTTAATTTTACTGCGTTTTCCATGCATTCTTTTAGTAGCTGTTTTGCTTGTTCTTTGTCTTTTTCGTTTACTTCTAGTATTAGTTCGTCGTGTACTTGTAATATTATTTTTGCGTCTAAGTTTGTTTCTTCTAATGCTTTATCTAGGTTTACCATTGCTAATTTCATTATATCTGCTGCTGTTCCTTGTATTGGTGTGTTCATTGCGGCTCTTGCTCCAAACTGACGTACCATGTAGTTGTTTGAGGTTAACTCTGGTATATTTCTTCTTCTGTTAAATAATGTTTCTACATATCCTTTTTCTTTTGCTTCTTCTACTACTTCTTTCATGAATTTGTCTATTCCATTATATTTTTCTAGGTATTGCTCTATATATTTTTTTGCTTCTTTTCTTGTTATTCCTAGTTGCTCTGCTAACCCAAAGTCACTTATTCCATATACTATTCCAAAATTTACTGCTTTTGCATTACTTCTTTGTTCTTTGCTTACTTCTTCTATTGGTATTCCTAGTACTTTTGAGGCTGCTTGTTTATGGATATCTTCTCCATTTTTGAAGGCTTCTAACATGTGTTCATCTTGTGATATGTGTGCTAATACTCTTAGTTCTATTTGTGAATAGTCTGCATCTATAAATATATATCCTTCTTTTGGCTTAAATACTTTTCTTAAGCGTTTTCCTAGTTCTATTCTTGTTGGTATATTTTGTAAGTTTGGTTCGGTTGAGCTTATTCTTCCTGTTGCTGTTACTGTTTGGTGGAAGTATGAATGTATCCTTTTCGTTTTTTCGTTTATATATGGTAGCATTCCTTCTATATATGTTGAGTTTAGTTTCATTAAGCTTCTATATTCTAGTATTTTTTCTACTATTGGGTGTTCTTTTCTTATTTTTTCTAATGCATCTACATCTGTTGAATATCCTTTTTTTGTCTTCTTAGATGTTGTTAGGTTTAGTTTTTCAAATAGTATGTTTCCTAATTGCTGTGTCGAGTTTATATTGAATTCTTCTCCTGCTAATTCATATATTTCTTTTGTTAGTTCTTCTATTCCTTTTTTTAGTTCTTCTCCAAATGATATCAGTTCTTCTTTGTCTATATACATTCCTTCATATTGTATTTTTGCAAGCACTTCTGCAAGTGGCATTTCTATGTCATTAAATAATTTTAGGCTATTTTGTTCTTCTAATTTTTTTGTTAATAATTGCTTTAGTTGTTTTATTACATATGTTATAAATGCTATTTCATATTTTTTGCTATTTTCTTTTTCTTCATTATTTGAATCAAATAAGTTTATTTGTTTATCTTCTTTTTTGCTTACTCCTTTATTTGACATATACTCATTTATATCTAATTCTAGGTAATCAATGCTTAAACTTTCTAACATATATTTACTAGCTGTTGGATTTAATAGATATGCTGCTATTTCTACATCAAAATTTAAGTTTTTCATTGTTATTCCATATTGTTTTAATATAACATAGTCTTCTTTCATTTTATAGCTTACTTTTTCTATTTCATCACTTTCAAATATTTCTCTTAATTTTTCTAATATTTGTATTACATTATTAATATAATACACTTTATTTCCTATTATTATGCTTATCGATTTTATTTCTTTTTTTATTATATTTGAATCATTGTTTGCACTTGCTTTATCTAAGTAATATATTATCTGTTTATTTTCTTTTATGTTTTTTATTAATTCCCCTATTTCTTTACTTTGAATGTCTAATTGTACTATTTCGAATAATTCTTTTGTTTCTTTATTAGTAGAATTACTTGTAGTTTTACTATCATTTAAGTTAAATCTTTCTATATATCTATTAAATTTTAGCTCCTTAAATTTTTCTAATACTTCTTCTTTATTCCATTCTTTCTTTTCTAAACTTTCTAAATTTTCTTCTATTGGTACATTTATGTTTATTGTTCCTAATTCTTTAGATAAAAATGCTAATTCTTTGTTTTGTATTATTTTTTCCCTTGTTTTTCCTTTTATACTTGTTGCTCTTTCTTCTTCTATTTCTTTATATAGTTTTTCTATACTTCCATATTCTTTTACTATGCTTAAAGCTGTTTTTTCTCCTATTCCTGGTACTCCTGGAATATTATCTGATGTGTCTCCTTGAAGTCCTTTTACTTCTATTAGTTTTTCTGGCTCTAAACCATATACTTCTAATACTTTATTTCTATCAAAGTCTTCTACTTCCGTTTTTCCTGCTTTAGTTCGTGGTATTCTTACCGTTATATGGTCTGATGCTAATTGAAATGCGTCCCTATCTCCTGTTAAAATAGTTACCTCAGCACCTTCTTTTTCTCCTCTTTTTGATAATGTTCCTAATATATCGTCCGCTTCATAACCTTCTTTTTCTATTATTGTTATATTCATGCTTTTTAGTATTTCTTTTATTATAGGCATTTGCTCTGCTAATTCGTTTGGCATTCCATGCCTTGTAGCCTTATAACCTTCATACATTTTGTGTCTTGCTGTTGGTGCTTTTAAGTCAAAGGCTACTGCTATATAGTCTGGTTTTAGGTCTTCTTCTATTTTAAATAAAATTGCTAAAAAACCATATACTGCATTTGTATATGTTCCGTTCTTTAGTCATTAACATTTTAGAGCCCATTATTCCATAAAAAGCTCTATTCATTATACTATTTCCATCTACTAATAATAATCTACTCAAAGTTTGCGTTCTCCCTTCAATATTTATTATTTTTACATAATAAATTAATTACCTTTTCTATCTACTATTTTCATAAGTTTTTACTTAGTATTTTAATATATAAAATTTTATTTAATACAATGGATAAATTTATTTGGATTTTGTGGATCGATTTTAATAATTATTTCTTGTCCTTTTTCTAATGTTTCAGCCTTTTTTCTACGAATACTATTCATGCTTTGACCCCCACAATTTTTATTATTATATTTAAACTTACAACTAATAACACATCTATTGTAAAGTGGATTTTTATATCCCATTTCATCTCTACCCATTAATATTTGATAACCTGTATATTTTGCCTTTATAATTTCCTTATATCTTCTAAATATAAAAAAATTTATACTAATACTTACCAATAATAGTGATATTATAATTACAATAGTACAAAAACATACAAAAGCAATTTCATTATATATTATACTCATTTTTTGCTTTCTCCTATTCTTATGTTTTTTCATTCTTAATGACTATATCATACTTAATAAAATATTTCTACTGATTATTGATAATATTTTATAAATTTAGTAAATAACATATATATTACCACATATGTCTATTTAATCTAAATGTTCTTTACTATTTACAGTTACTAAATAATTTCAAATTACAAAAGGCTTATATATAATAGAAAAAATAAAAAACCCTATCTTTTAAGGATTTTTTACTTTTATTATAATCATATTATTTTCTATGGTCTATTATTTACTAGATATGGAAATCCATCATTAATACTAGAACTTTGACTCCATAAACCATTTCCTGCTCCTTTGCTCATCAAGTCTAGTAAACCAGCATTCATTGTCTTCATTTGTGCTATTGTATATTGTGTATAGCTATTCCATTTCGAATTGACATTAGTACCTAGTGGTGCTTTATCTTTTACAAAACTCACATAGTATGATACTACATTTTCTCCTTTTCCTGCTAAATTCCCAACATTTGAAGTTCCTACTACATTTTCAACCGCATTATAGCAATTATCTATATAATTTTTACCAGATATACCAGAAACTGAATCAGCTGCTGCCACAATTCCTCCTATATTTGTCTTTCCTTCTACTATTCCTCTATTGTATACATTTTTTATATATGAATTTACTATATAACCTGAAATTCCTCCTATATTATCTTTTACATATTTGCCATTAACTTTACCTGTCATCTTTGCTATATTATAACATTGCTCTATATTCGAACTAATTAGTCCTCCTGATATTCCTCCTACTGCTCCGCTTGAAGATTCTGTTTCTGAACCACTAAAGAAGTTTACCATTCCTTTATTATTACATTTTTTAATGTTACTGCTATCTGCCCAACCAACTATTCCTCCTCCTACAATTTTATTTCCTATTATTTCTCCTGTATTAGTACAATTTTCTACATTTGAATTCCTTAATAAACCTACCATTCCTCCTACTGCTCCAAAATCTCCTTTGCTATTTCCCCATTTAATCGTTCCTGTTCCATAACACATTATCTTTCCTGAATTATTACAATTTATGATTTTGCTATTTTCATCATTCGCACCTACTATTCCTCCTACATTTGTTTTTCCATAAATAGTTGCATTATTAGTACAATTTTCTATAATAGTATTTCTAGCTAATCCTGCTATTCCTCCATGATCCATATAAAGTATATTGTCAACTTCAGCTTTATTAGTACAATTATATATTGTTCCATTTTTTATTGCTCCTACTATTCCCGCAATATAGTCTCCATGTGCATCCGTTTCTCCACCTACTACTAAATTTCTAATATTGCCTCCTATTACCATTCCAAATAGTCCATTAGATTTGTATTTTATATTATCTGTAGTTAAATTTGTAACTGTTATAGTATGATTATTCCCTTCAAATGTTCCTGCAAAATATTTCCCTGCCCAACTGCCTGTGCCATCGTGATAGCCTATTGGAATCCATCTTCGATTTGTTGTTATTTCGTCTATCAAATAGATTGTCTTACTTGCAAATGTGTTTCCTGAATTTACCTGTGTAGCAAAATTTTCTAAATCTTTTACATTTGCAATAACTTTTTTGTTAGTTACAAATACTTCTTCTGATATTGCTTGCTTATCTTTTTTATTTATCACTTTTACATAACATGGTGTATCTTGATAAAATTCGATATTTTCTAATATATATTGTTCTTCTTTTTCTTCTTGTTCATCTTGATATTCATATATCTTTACTTGTTTTCCTCCTGCATATACTTCCATTTGCTTTACTGGAAATCCCTCACTTTTTCCAATAACCGTTAATACTACATGATTATCTATTACAGTTCCTGCACTAATACTTGCAAGTATACTTCCCTCTTTTATATTATTAATTATAATCTCTTGTTTAGTTATTGTATTGTTTTTTCCATATGCTTGTATTACATATTCTCCATTTATTGGTATTTCTACTTGTATGTTTCCTTCTTGACCAGTTAGTTGTTCTACTTTTACATTTTGATATTTTTCAGTAGTTCCATTTACTACTTTTCTACTTATAACTAGTTCTTTTAATCCTAAACTATCTTTAGTTTTTACTTTTATATTAATTACTAGTGTATATACTTCTCCTTTTTCATATTCTACATTTATTTCAGGAGATTCACTTTTTGATACTTGTTTTTCTCCTTCATAAGTTACTTTTAATTGTGTATCTATTTTGAATTCAAAACCATCTATTATTACTATATATGGGAGTTCTTCATTATTTGTTGTAATTGCATCTATTCCTTCTATTTTTCTTAATTCTTCTAGTAATGTTGTATTTTCTTGATTTGTTTTATATGAAAGTATTGATAGTTCTAATTTTTCTTTTGCATATTGCATTTTATATGTTTCTACTGTTTCTTTTGCTGTTTGTATAATTCCTCTTTTTCCTATTGCTACATTTATTATAATTCCTGCTAATATTATTAATAGTATTATTGTTATAACTAATGTAATTAATGTTATTCCTTTATTATAAATATTTCTTATATTTTTGCCTTTTGTTTCTATTCTATTTTTTCTAAACTTCATCTTTTGCTTCCCCCTATTTTTTCATATACACTATTATTTTTTTAATTTTTTACAAACTTTTTATTATATTTTTCGCAATAGTGTGTATTCTCTATACACACTATATCACACACAATATTATAAAATCAAGTAAATAATTATTTTTTATGGAGTTTATTATGAAAAAATTTAATGAAAAACGCAATGTAATAGGTCAATTAGTAAAAGAATATAGAGAAATGAAAAATTATACCAAAACTCGGTTTATCACAAAAACTAGAGTTATTTGGCGTTCTTCTTGATAGGTTTGAAATATATAAAATTGAAACTGGTAAAATGATAGTTAAAGATTTTGAATTAATTGCTTTATCAATAATTTTAGAAATTCCTTTTGATGAGATAAAAAAATTAGTGGATTTTGATACTTAAAAAAATCCAATAGAATAGATATTTTCTACTCTATTGGATTTTTTATTCATTCTATTTTTCAATCTTAATTTTATTTTATTACATATATTTTAATTTTACAACCTCTAGCATCTTTTGCCCAATTTACAAGTTTAATTCCTTGTTCAGTAACAACAAAAGCATCACTACAATCTTCAATTCTACCTACAGCATTGCTTATAACATTATTGCAATAATTATATGAATAAAAATTCCATACATCTCCATTAGTCAACTTAGCTTCAAGTAACATTATTCTAGGTTTAAATCCACATGTATATTCCATTGATGAACTAGTTTTCGAAAATGTAAATGTATCTTCCTTCCAATATATTCCTTCTCCTGATTGTGCTTCATCTGCTGTATATAAGTTGGTTGTATCTATATATTCATAATTTCTTACATCTATTTGGCTATTTTTTGTTGTAATTTTTTGTGTTCCACTTGGTCGTATATATCCTTCTGGTATTGGTACATTTACTTCTGCATTTGCATATTGTGCTATATTATAATTACCATTTTGGTTAATAATTTTTGTTCCACTTGGTTGTATATACCCTTCTGGTATTACTTCTTCTTTTTCTGTACTTGATATTTTTACTATGTCAATGCTTGCTAATTGCAATGATTCGTTTATTTCAAATTCATATGGATATTGTTTTAATTTTGTAAAGAATGATGTGTTCTGTCCTATCTCTATTTTATTTATGTTTCCTATCTTTTTACTTTCTAATTCTACATATTGTATTTCTTCATCTTCGCAAAAATTGTCTGCTAGTTCCTGTAATGTTGGCATTCTTTGTTGTTCTGAATATGTATCTATTTGTACATTTGTTATTTTCAAATTTATTTTTTCTGTAGCTGTTTTTTCGTTATACTCTTCTACGCCTCTTTTTGCATGTTTAAATATTCCTTTTCCTCCTAATGCAATATTTAGTACTACTCCTGCTAAGATCAATAATATTATTATAGTTATTGTTAGTGTCATTAATGTTATTCCTTTTTTATCTTTCATTTGTATTCCTCTTTTCTTCCATAATTTTACACAATTATATATTTGTATCCTTTATATTCCAATAGCTTTTAGTAAATCTACTTGTATCTTTTTAACATAATTGCTTAATACCAAACACTTTTTTTACATCCCCTGTTGCTAGATAAGTAATATATTTCATTTTTAATTGAAATTTACATAATTTTATGATATACTTATTATATATTTTTTAGTAACTTTTTTAATAATTATTATTTTAAAGGAGGAAATTGAATATGAGTAGACTTTATGATTTCAATTATAATGAGGATCAATGGAAAATTTCAGGTAGTCGGGATATTGGTTATACATTTGTAAATAAAAAGACATCTAGCTCTTGTGTAATATCAAAAGCTGGCATTATTGGAGTTGAACAAATCTCAGATGACAATTTTTTAGTTCTTCGTTCTCTAGATATTGACGAATTGGAGATTGTCAGATTTAAAATTGACACTGTTAACACCCAAACATACCAATTATATCGTAAAGAGTTCCAATATTTCGAATTTTTGACAAAAGATCTTATTATTTTTAATAAAGATAATCATGTATTTGGTGCAACATTGTATAGCATTAGTAAGAATAGAGAATATGATACTTTAAATCATCTATTCGGTTCTGAGCCTGATTGTAAACTTATTAAAGGTAGAGAAATTGAATTAGTATATGAAAATCCAGAAAAAGATGAATATCCTACTGCTTTATATGTAGAATATAATTTTAGTTCATATCATCTTGATATTTGTGCATATTTACAGGTTATTTTGGATGTGAATACTTTTAAGCCAATTGGTCCTGTATACAGTACCTTAAGAGACAAGTATTTTTATATAGATGATACTACTACTCTTGAGCAAATAGCTAAGGAAGATTCTCATTATGCTAGAATAATTAACGACTTTTTAGTAGAACTTTATTCTAAGGATAACAGAAAAGATGTAAACGAGTTAGTGAATATGAAAAAACAGTAAATAGAAAAGAGCAAAACATTTTTTAGTGTTTTGCTCTTTTTGTAAAGAAGAAAAGGCATGGTGCCCCCTATGACGTAAAATTTGATTTTCCCTATGCAACAAAGAAAGTATGGACACTAAACCCGCCCTTACATCCGACTTTTTCCCTCTGCCTTCGGACTTGCTTTTATGACATTTTTTCTTTTATTTTAACTAAAGTATTTAAAGCATCAATAGGTGTTAAGCTGTTTACATCAATTTTATCAATTTCAGTTGCTATTTCTGCTAGTTTGAAGTTGAACATGTCTAGTTGCCCTGCTGTTTGTTTTTTCTCTTCTTTTTGAATTGCTTTTTCGCTTATTATGCTTTTTCTTTCTAAAGTTTTTAATATTTCTGTTGCTCTTTTGCTTACATTTTGTGGTACTCCTGCTAAACGTGCTACATGCACACCATAGCTTTCATCTGTTCCACCTGGAAGTATTTTTCTTAAAAATATTACGTCTTCCCCTTTTTCCTTTACTGCTACTTGGAAGTTTTTTATTCCTTCTAGTTTATCTTCTAACTGTATTAACTCGTGATAATGTGTTGCAAATAGTGTTTTTGCCCCACATTTTTCTTTATCTACAATGTATTCCGCTACTGCCCATGCTATTGAAAGTCCATCATATGTTGATGTTCCTCTTCCTATTTCATCTAATATTACTAAACTATTTGCAGTTGCTTCTTTTAGTATTGTTGCTACTTCCATCATTTCTACCATAAATGTACTTTGTCCCATACTTAGGTCATCTGAGGCTCCTACTCTTGTAAATATTTTATCTACTACGCCTATATGCGCACTTGATGCTGGAACGAATGAGCCTATTTGTGCCATTAATGTTATTAATGCTACTTGCCTCATATATGTAGATTTTCCTGCCATATTTGGACCTGTTATCATTGCTAGCCTTGTTTCATTCTTATCTAAATAAGTATCATTTTGAACAAAGCTTCCTGATGGCAACATTTTTTCTATTACTGGATGACGCCCATCTTTTATATCTATTATTCCACTGTTATCGACGGCTGGCTCTACATAGTTTAAGTCTTCTGCTACTGTTGCAAATGAACATAGAACATCAAGTATTGCTATTACTTCTGCTGACATTTGTATTCTTTTTATTTTACTTTCTATATCATCTCTTATTTCTACAAATGCGTTATATTCTAAGTTTATAACTTTTTCTTCTGCTCCTAATATTTGGTTTTCTAAGTTTTTTAGTTCTTCTGTTATATATCTTTCTGCATTTGCTAAGGTTTGTTTTCTTATATATCTTTCAGGTACTTGGTCAAAATTAGACTTTGTAACTTCTATATAATAACCAAACACTCTATTAAAGCCTACTTTTAAACCTTTTATTCCTGTTTTTTCTCTTTCTTCTGCTTCTAGTTTGATTATCCAAGTTTTCCCTTCTGTTGTTGCTTTCTTTAAATGGTCAATTTCTTCGTTATATCCTAGTTTTATTAATCCACCTTCTTTTACACTTAGTGGTGGCTCGTCAACTATTGCTTCTTCTATCAAATTATGAATATCTGCTAAGTCATCTAGTTTTAAATATAATTCTTGTAATAGTGGTGATTTTGCATTTGATAGTATTCTCTTAATTTCTGGCAATTGTTTTGCTGAATTTTTAAGTGAAATTAAATCTCTTCCGGTTAGCACTTCCATATGATATTCTTCCTGCTAGTCTTTCTATATCATATACTTTTTTAAGTAACTCAGTTATATCTCCCCTTAGTATAATATTATCTTTTAGTTCTTTTACAGCTCCTAATCTATTGTTTATTTCTGTAACATCTATTAATGGGTCATTTATCCACCTTCTTAAATGCCTTCCTCCCATCGATGTTGAGGTTTTATCTAATACCCATAAAAGAGTTCCTTTTTTAGATTTATCTCTCATTTTTTCTGTTAACTCTAAGTTTCTTCTTGCATTTATATCTAAGCTCATGTATTTAGTTGTATTATACATAATTATTTTATTAATGTGTTCTAGGCTATTTTTTTGTGTGTCTAGTAAATAAAACATTAAGCCATTTATAGAAGCTAGTGCAATTTTCTTATCTTCAATATTTTCTATACTAGCATTATTTTCATTTGTTATTTCTAATTTAGGAACTTCAGTCTCAAAGGCTTCTTCTTTTATTTTTGAAATAAATACTTCAAAACGTTCTTTAATTTTATTTATTTCTTCTAAAGAATCATACATAAATGAATTTACAACTATTTCTGCTGGGTTGTACCTTGATATTTCATCTAATAGTTTAGGGAAATTGTTACTATCTGTAATCTCAGTTGTTCTAAAATCTCCTGTTGAAACATCACATACACTTATTCCAAAGAATGTACCTGCTTTATATATACTCATAATGTAATTATTCCTTTTTTCGTCTAACAAATTACTTTCCATAACAGTACCTGGTGTAACTACACGTATTACACCTCTTTTAACTATACCTTTAGCTTGTTTAGGGTCTTCTAACTGTTCACAAATTGCAACCTTGTAACCTTTTTCAATTAACTTTGAAATATATGTATCTGCAGCATGAAAAGGAACTCCACACATTGGAGCACGTTCTTCTTGTCCACAAAGTTTACCTGTTAAAGTTAATTCTAATTCTTTTGACACACGTATTGCATCATCAAAGAACATTTCATAAAAATCTCCTAAACGATAAAATAAAATACAATCATTATATTCCTCTTTAGTTTTCAAATATTCCTGCATCATAGGTGAAAATTCCGCTTTTTCCGCCATCTTCCAAATCTCCTTTTCCGCACGCTAGGGACGGTCCTTTTCGTTCCGATTTCGGAACGCAGGGGACACTCCTTTTTAGTGTACTTTATATTTTAATTTTTATTAGTCTTTCATGTTTTCCTTTATATATTTTTTTCTTTTATTGATGTATAAATTATTTTACACTTTATTTGTATAATTAATGTTATAAAAAATATTTTCCCGATTTTATTACATAACACTAATTCCAAAAAGTGACAGATATCCCAAAAGGAAACGTCCCCAATTGGAACTATTCTCCCAATTCTCTTCCAAATACATTATCTATTCCATTTTGCAACCTTATTAATAAAGGGTTTTGCTTATCTTCATTTGTAACTAAGCTATTATACATATTTCTATAATACCATTCTTGCTGTTTTTCTCCCCTTCTAAATGCTGAAAAGTCTTTATATCCTTTTTGTTTAAATATTCTTTCCATATCTTCAATATTAGCTATTTTGTCTGCAATTACTACTAATTTTTCTCTTAATGTTTTTTCTTTCATTTTGATTATCTTATTTTGTTTTCTTTCTTCCCAGGTTTTACTTTTATCTAATTCTGATGCTACATCTACTAAATGTTCTATGTCTTCACCAAATGTTCTTTTTATATCTTGTAATGTATATTTAGTATCTTCTGCAACATCATGTAAATATGCTGCTGATATTACGTTTTTATCTGCTCCATAACATCTTAGTATTTCTGCTACTGCTATTGGGTGAACTATTGCTGGCTCTTCTGGATTTGCTTTTCTTACTTGCGAGCTATGTGCAATTATTGCAAACATTAAAGCTTTTTCAATTATATTTTCAGACATTTTTATTTCTCCCTATCTTTCTTCTTTTATTCTCTTAATTATATCTATTTTCTTTTCTAGTTTTTGTTTTATTTCATCTAATTTTTTTATTCTTTTTTCTATATGCTTTGGATCATGTGCATATGCATCACAGTATTGAATATATAGTAATTTTTTTGTTAGTTCTATATTATCTTTATTGACATTATCTATGTTAATTATATTATCATGATTTTCTATTAAATAGCTTATTTCTTCTACTTCTTTTTTATTATATCCTAGTCTAACTAAAATTTTTCGAGACATATCTGCTGATACTTGTGGATGTCCATAAAAATGTCTTATTTGTCCATCTTCTTGGTATGAATGTGGCTTTCCTATATCATGTAAAAGAAGTACTAACCTTATTTGTAAATCTGGTTTTGACTTTTGCATGGCCACTTTTGTATGGCCCCATACATCATAGCAATGGTGTGGATGTTTATGTTCAAAACTTTCACAGTCTTTTAATTCTGGAATTATTGTGAATAACATATTTTCATCTAGATAATATATTTCGTTTTTCATTATAATATTTTCTAATTCTTCTTTTCTTGTAATTGTATTTTCTTTCTCCATTTTCAGCATCCTTATTTATTTTTTAATAAATTTCACCTTTTAGGTACCACATGTGTTCTGATACTATTTTTAAGTCCACCATATTTCCTATTAATTCTTTATTTCCTTCAAATACTACTACCTTGTTTGTATCAGTTCTTGCTGTTAACATTTCTTGGTTATTTTTACTTTTTCCTTCTACTAACACTCTTTGTATTGTTCCTATGTATTTATCGTTGTTTTCTTTTATTTGACTTTCTACCAATAGCTTTAATTTGTCAAAACGTTTATGTTTTATTTCATCTGGTATTTGATTTTCCATTCTGTCCCCTGGTGTCCCTACTCTTCTTGAGTATATGAACATGAATACTTGCTCGAAGTGTACCTTTTTTACAACATCTAGAGTATCTTCAAAATCTTCTTCTGTTTCTCCTGGAAATCCTACTATTATATCTGTTGAAAATACTATGTTTGGTACCATTTTTTTCATTTTTTCTACTAAACTTAAGTATTGCTCTTTTGTATATTTTCGGTTCATTATTTTTAATACATTTGTACTTCCTGATTGAAGTGGTAAGTGTACTATTTTGCTTACTTTTTCACAATCTCTTATTGCTTCTATTACATCATCTGTAAAATCTTTTGGATGTGGTGATACAAAGCGTATTTTTTCTATTCCTTCTATTTTATTTACTGCCCTTAATAGTGTTGCAAATGAGTTTACTCCTTCATATTCTTCAAATTCTATTTTCTTTTCACGTTCTACTCTTAAATATGAGTTAACATTTTGCCCTAATAGGGTTATTTCTTTGTATCCTTGTCCTGCAAGCAATTTTACTTCTTCTATAATGTCTTTTGGACTTCTACTTCTTTCTCTTCCACGCACATATGGAACTATACAGTAGCTACAAAAGTTATTACATCCATTCATTATTGTTACTGATGCTTTAATTTTATCGTTTCTTGAAATTGGCAGTCCTTCTATTATTTCTCCCTCTATATCTATTACATCTCTTATTTTTTTGTTTTCTTCTAAGGCTTTGTAAAGATCTTGTGGTAATTTATGAAGTGTATGTGTTCCAAATATTATATCTACATATGGGTAACTTTGCTTTAGCTTTTTTACTATATGTTCTTCTTGCATCATACAGCCACCTATTGCTATTATTGTGTCTTTATTTTCCTTTTGTTTTTTTACTTCTCCTACTTTTCCAAATAACTTTTCTTCAGCATTCTCACGTACACAACATGTATTAAACAAAACTAAATCTGCTTCTTCCATATTTAAAGTCTTTTTATAGTTCATTTTTTCTAACATTCCACTTAATTTTTCTGAATCATTTTCATTTAATTGGCATCCCATTGTTAATATATAATATTTTAATAGTTTTCCTTTATTTATTTCATTTACTTTTTCTATATATTTTAATTCTTCATCTATATTTACTTTTTCCAAATTTTTACTTCTCCTTCTTATTTTCATTCGCTTTATTTTATTACATTTTATTTCATTTTTCAAGTAAAAACACTGACATTTTGCTGGATTTTAAAAAAAGTTAAGAAAGATTTGGGACGGAAAGATTTGGGACGTGTTCAAAACTTTCATGTCCTTGCCCACCTCCTAATTCTTTCCTTCTTCCATATTTCCTAAATTTTTCACCATAACTATCCCCCAGTATAACTGGGGGATTTTCATATCGGCCTATAAGGCCTTGATACTAGCTAGCACTGAAGTGCTACAGTTTGACAGCTATCGCCACTTACACTCGCATTATTTTTACTTGCTACCCTTAAAAGGGTCTTTGTATTCTTTTATTGTTATTTGATCTGTCATCATGTCTTCCTTTAACTGATTCGCTACATATCTTGCTACCGCTGTCTTATTATTTCCTACTGTACTTACATAATATCCTCGACACCAAAATACTCTGTTTCCATATTTGTACTTTAAATTTGCGTGCCTCTCAAATATTATTAATGTACACTTTCCTTTTAAATATCCTACAAAACTTGATATACTCAACTTTGGTGGCACGCTTACATACATATGTATATGATCTGGGCATGCCTCTGCGCTTCTATTATTTCTACTTCTTTCCTTCTGCATAATTCTCTTAATATCATTCCTATTTCTCTTTTTAGTGTTCCATATATTTCTTTTCTTCTAAATTTTGGTGCAAACACAATATGCTACTTGCATTCCTATGTCGTATGTGCTAAACTTTCTGTGTATGAACTTTTCATACAACCAACTCCTTTCATGATTTATATTTTAGCTGTCAAACTTTAAATATTATATCATGTTTGAGTTGTTTTTTTTGTTACTCTACTCAAAACTATAAGTTTTACAATGCCCCCAGCATAGCTGGGGGTTTACTTTAATGTTAAGCACAAAAATTACTTGCTTTTTAGCAAGTAATTTTGTAAGTTCTATTTCATTGCTTCTTCGCATGCTACTGCTACTGCTACTGTTGCTCCTACCATTGGGTTGTTACCCATTCCTATTAGTCCCATCATTTCTACATGGGCTGGTACTGATGAACTTCCTGCAAATTGTGCGTCTGAGTGCATTCTTCCCATTGTGTCTGTCATTCCATATGATGCTGGTCCTGCTGCCATGTTGTCTGGGTGAAGTGTTCTTCCTGTTCCTCCTCCTGATGCTACTGAGAAGTATTTTTTACCTTGTTCTATACATTCTTTTTTGTATGTTCCTGCTACTGGGTGTTGGAATCTTGTT
>JAAVYV010000066.1 GCA_022791325.1 Clostridia bacterium | reverse complement strand
TTTCTCTCTTCTGATATTTTTTGATGTTTAGCCATTTTTTACTCCTTCCTTACAATAGAAAAATTGACTATGATTTTTTCTATTGTATCATAGTCAATTTTTATTTTCTAGAGTTTACACACTTATTCCGATATTCTCTTATTTAAAATCCTTTGTACTTTTTCTTAGCTATGCTTTATTCCAGTTTCTTTTGAATTCTTCTAATTCAATTGGCTCTGAAAGCTTTGCCCTGCCCTCTTTCTTCAAATGAACAATAACTGTAGTTTTATCATTACTTACAGTATAACTGAATATCCTGCCACTAAGTTCTCCGTTCTTTACAGGTGTATCAACTTCATATGGCAGTTCAATTACCATAGGCTGTCTTCTTCCTTCTGCTTCCCATCTTTTTTTGAATTCTTCCAGCTCAATGGGTGGCATTTGGTTGTTTTCCTCACAGTTTATATCTAAAATGACATTTATTTTATCACTTATTACATACTGCCTGACCCTGTCTATAAACCGTTGACCGTTTTGATATGTTATTACAATCGCTCCTACTTCATATGGTAATTTAACAGTTACATCATTTCTTTCTTCTTTACACATACACTTTCCTCCTGCCATTTGGCTTGCTTAATATTAATAGCTACTTATCTAGTTTTTGCATGGAAATTGAAAACTTCTTACATATTTATATTAACATAATTTTTGACTATTTACAATAGATATCCTAAATTTTCAAAATATATAAATCATTCATCATTAATTTATCTGTTTGGATAAAAATAAATGAAATATTTCATACAAATCATAAAAAGTCATATTGTACCTCCTAACAAATTATTGTTTACAGTTACATTTTTATAAAAATTGATTTCTTAAGTGCTTATGTTAATACAATATCGTTTTTATTATCAAATGTCAATATGAACAGCGCTTTTTGATTTCTGTGAGATTTTTGGGTGCGTCCCAGAAATCTCTTAAATTCTTATTGTTTGACCTGCGTATATTAGGTTTGGGTTTTGTATTCGGTTTAGTCTTACTATTGTGGCTATTGGCACTCCATATCTTCTTGATATACTATATAGGGTATCTCCCCATCTTATTTTGTATAATGTGTGATTTAGGTCGTATCTATTTGTTGGTATTATTAGCCTTTGACCTACATATATTAAATTTATGTTTCTTATATTATTTTCTACTGCTATGGCTCTTGCTGTTGTTCCAAAGCTTGCTGCTATTTGGTTTAAGGTGTCTCCTGCTTTTACAATGTATATTGTTTGACCTGAAGTTGAGTTTCCATCAGTATCATCTGGTGTTTCACCACTTGGTACTATTAATTTTTGACCTGTATAGATTAGGTTTGGATTTGCTATATTATTTAATTCTACTAATCTTGCTACAGTTGTATTATATTCTAGGGCTATTCTACTTAATGTATCTCCTCTTTGTATTGTTATAGTAGTTGTTCCACCTGCTATTGGTTTATCTGTATTGTCTGGTAAAGGTATCGTTCCACTTGTATTTAGTAATACTTGGTTTGTAAATTTATTTCTATCTACATGGCCACTTATTCCTGCTACTTCTCCCGTGCTTGTATATTGCCATCCTGCCCATGTGCTCCATTTTCCATTTGGAGTAGGCTCATATACTTCATATTGTGCTACCCATAATGGATAATTTGTAAGTTCCCCTGAAAATATATTTCTTGCATCATTTGTATTACTATATATTATTACTTCTTTCCCACTTAGGTTTTGTACTGCTGTCATAAAAGTTATTCCTATTTGGTTTATTTCTTCTACTGATAAATTTCCAAAACTTTCAAAATCCATAGCTAGTCTGCAATCTGGCTCTTTTCCACTAATTACTGAAACGAAAAACCTCGCCTCTTCTATTGCTTCTTCATTACTTCTTGCTATTAAATAATGGTAAAAACCTACCTTTAAACCATTTGCTTTTGCATTTGTGTAGTTTTGGTTAAAATAGGGGTCTATAAAACTTCTTCCTTCACTTGATTTCATATATACTATTTCAATTCCACTATTTTTTACTTCTGCATAATTAATATTTCCTTGCCAGCCACTTACATCTATTCCTTGATATATAACATCACCCCAAGGAGAAAAAGCATATAC
This sequence comes from Clostridia bacterium, assembly GCA_022791325.1. Lineage (GTDB taxonomy): Bacteria > Bacillota > Clostridia > TANB77 > CAG-508 > UMGS1663. The sequence goes on along the minus strand of JAAVYV010000066.1, from coordinate 53,567 downwards.
TGGCGTTATTAATATGTACATTGGAGCTGTTAATATTATTAGTACACTTACAAATATTTTAAATATTCTTTTCCTCATTTTTTCACCTGCCTTTTTTATATTGTATGAAAATAGTAAAATAGGGTGAATATCTGCTATTTATTGTATTCGACAAAACTTCTTACTTTTCGCTATTGCAATTTTCTTTGTTTTATGTTAATATTATTTTGTTTAGTGTTTTAAGTATTTATTCAAAACTTTTAGGATATTCTTTCCTAAAATATTCCCCAAAAATTTTTTAAAATTTTATACATAAAGGAGTTGATATTATCGAATTATTAAAGTTAAAAAATGATTATACTTTTAAGCGTATTTTCCGGATTTACTGGGAATGAAGAAATTACAAAAGACTTATTAAGTGCTGTATTAAAAGAACCAATAAATAAAGTGGAACTTAATTGTAAAGAAATTCTTGAAAGAGAAGTTTTTGATGACAAACTAGGCATATTAGATATTAGAGCAAAATTAAACAATAATATTGACTGTGATATTGAAATGCAAGTGATTGACCAAAAAAATATAGAAAAAAGATTACTTTTTTATTTAAGTAAAATGTATGGTCAAAATGTTAGAAAAGGTCAAAAGTATAAAGAAATAAATAAGTGTATTGCAATATTATTTACTGACTTTAATATTGAGAAACTTAAACCAATAAAAAAATACAAAACAAAATGGAATTTTAGAGAAGAAGATTATTCTGATATAATCTTGACAGATGCTATGGAAATTCATATAATAGAATTATCCAAAGTAAAAGAATTCTCAGAAAATAAAGAACTTGATATTTGGGTTAATTTTATCAATGGAGTAGGTGATTTTGATATGAGTAAAGCAAATGAACAAGTAAAAAAGGCAAAAGAAATATTAGAAGAAATAAGTGAAAACGAACACGAACAATATTTAGCACATTTAAGAGAAAAGTACATATTAGACCAAAATAATTTATTAGATACAGGATATGAACGTGGTTTTGAAAAAGGTTTAAGTGATGGTTTCGAACAAGGTATTGAACAAGGTATTGAACAGGGCATTGAGCAGGGTATTGAACAAGGCTCTAAACAAGAGAAAATAGAAATAGCGAAAAAAATGAAAAAACAAAATTATACCATTGAGGAAATTCAAAAAATAACTAATTTAGCAAAAGAAGAAATTGAAAAGTTATAATTTAAGTAACTAATTTAAAATACTAAACACACTGTAAAAGACCACTCTTTATAAAAAGTGGCCTTTTACTATTTCTTATTTGCATATAATTTTAATATCATCAAAAAATGATGTATGCTCATCTTTTGTATTTGCGTAGTCGACTAAACAGTCATGGCAATTCCTAAATTTATCGCACCGCCAAGCCATACTTCCAATATGGTCTCCTATACACATTCCTAATCCTTCTAGTTCTTTGACTTTTTCTTCGGGAGTAATTTTTCCTTTTTCATGAATATCTGATATTTGTGCTTGGGTTAATGTTTTTGTTTTATATACTTCATAGTCACTTTCTTCTTTTTCGTCATTTTGTTTATCTATTTCTTTCAGCACAGCAAATGTAAGTACTGGTACAATAATAAAAATTGCTATTATTACTATATATATCATAATTTTTCCCTCCTATTAATAATTATTAAGTTGACAGTTACTTTCTATGTTAAACTCCTTTTAAGAGGTTTATAAATTTAATATTGCAATTATACTATATTTTTGTACTTTTTGCACCACCTAGTTAATATAGTAAATTAGGTGATTTTTTTGAGAAAAGTTAAAGTTTTTTTGTTTAATGGTATTTTACTTACTTGTACTTCTCTTTTGCTTAGAAGTATTGGTATGTTTTTTGGTGTATATATTTCTAATAAAATAGGGGCTGAAGCTGCTCGGGGTTTATCAGCTTATTATGTCAGTGTATATGCTTTTTGTATGTTTTGCAAGTTCTGGTGCTCAACTAGTTACTTCTAGAATTGTTTCTGAACAGATGGCTTATGGCAAGGAAGATGGAATGAAGCTTGCTGTTAAGAAATGTATTAACTACAGTTTATTTATGGGCGTGGCTTCTGCTATTTTATTATTTTCATTTTCTCCTTTTATTTCTACTTATTGGTTACATTCTAAAGTAAGTGCTATGCCACTTAGAATTATTGCGTTTAGCCTTCCTTTTTTATCAATAAGTAGTAGTATTAATGGGTATTTTTCTGCTATTAGAAATGTTAAAAAGACAGCTATTGCTCAGGTTTTGGAACAAATTATTAGAATTTATTTTGTTACATTTTTTATTAATTACTTTTTACCTTCTGGAATTGAATATGCTTGTATTTCATTAGTTCTAGGTGGCACTATTTCTGAAATTTGCTCTTTTTTACTTCTTCTATTTTCTTATAACAGAGATATTAGAAAAAAGAAATGTGTTATGAATAGAGGAGATAATTATACAAAACAAATTTTAAGAATCACTCTTCCTATTGCTTTTACTTCATATGTTCGCTCTGGCCTTTCTACTTTAAAACAAATTCTTATTCCTATACGTTTGGAAAAGTCTGGAATATCATGTGAAAAGGCCCTTTCTCAGTATGGTATGATTAATGGTATGGCTATGCCACTTATAATGTTTCCTTGTGCTTTTATTTCTTCTTTTAGCATGTTACTTATTCCTGAGTTTTCGTACTTAAATGCTAAAAAAAGTTATGATAAAATTAATTTTGCCATTAATAAAATACTTAAATTTTGTTTTATTTTTTCTTTTTTAATTATGGGAGTTTTTTGGTGCTTTTCTGAGGAGCTTTCTAATAGTATTTATAGTGAAGCAAATGTTTCTATTTTTATAAAAGTGCTTTCTCCTCTTATTGTTTTAATGTATATTGATAATGTGGTTGATGGTATTTTAAAGGGATTAGATAAGCAAGTTGCTGTTATGGGAATTAATATTTTAGATTTATTTACGAGTATAACTTTTATTTATTTTTTATTACCTATTCAAGGAATAAAGGGCTACATTGTTGTTCTTTTTATTAGTGAAATTTTAAATGGATTGGTTAGTTTGTTTTTACTAATTAAAGAAACTAATCTTAAAGTAGATTTTGCAAATTGGCTTATAAAACCATGTTTTGCTATTTTTGTACTTAATTTGATTTTTAGGAATTATAGTCCTAGTAGTGTTTTAGAATTAGTTGTTCAAATTTTAATTTTTTGCATTTGTTATTTTGCTAGTATTGTTTTGTTTAGAGGATTGGTTAAGAGTGATTTGAAATTTTAGATTATTTTGCCTTTATCATACAGACGAGCCAATAGTAGTCGTCCATACAATTTAATTTAAAATATATTTTTTATATATGAAACCACCAACTATTGCTTATCTAAGCATCAGTTGGTGATTTTATATTATGTTTTTTAGAAATATTTGTTATATAGCTCTGGCATATATGACCATCCATTTTTAAGGCCATGCTCATATGTATTTAAAAATTCTGCATACACTTCGCTTCCAGTTTCATATACCTTTTCTTTGTATACCTTTTTGCTATATTCTTTTACATTAACAATTGGATATTTATATACGGCATGATCACAATATCCATAGAAATAAATTAGGGCATATATTTCTGCTTTTGTTGTTGGAATAATTGAAAAACTATTGTGTTTTATTGTATATAAGACTCTTTTAATGTTTTCAAAGTCTTTCAACATACTGTCAGACCAATAACTACGTATTTTTTCTAATTCTTCAGTTTTTCTCTCAAACTCTTGTTTTTCCGCTTCTAGCCGTTCTTTTTCTTTTTCTAATTCTTCATGTGAATATTTATAAGTGATATACTTATTTTGTGTACTATCAGCTACTGAAATTTCGAGAAGATTATTTACCATTTCTAAATCTTCTTCATTATAGTCGTTTATTAAAGCATAATATTCCTTTTCTAACCGTGTTACATTCTCATATGCAATATAAAAGCTATTGCATAAACTTTTAAAATACCTTTGTAAATCGTACTGGTTCATTTTGTATTCGCTCATAGTGCTCCTCCTTATAAGGTTATTTTCCTTCTACTATAGTTACTGCATCACATTATATCATAAAGTTTAACATAAAGCAATAAAATTATTTGATTTTAATGATATTCTATTTTTTATGAAAATTACTTTTTATTTTTGGATTAATTTCTTCGAAGAGCGGACGACAAACCTCGTCTCCTCTACATCTTAACAATATTTTTAACTGCCAATTGTAACTGTCGAAGTTAGCAAGTCTTGAAATGTAAAATATTATTCTAATTCACTTTTTCCAGTAACATAGTCTATCTTTATACCTGGCTGAACATTGTATATATATACATTAAAACATATTCCTTTTCCATTATCTTCAATAGAGTAGCTTTCTATTTGCACTCCACTTGCAAGTAGATTATTTCCCTGAAAAACTGGTGTAACTCTATATAATACATGATTGTTTGGATTTTTTTCAATATAGTCTGCTACTTTATTTTCAAATGGTAGCATTCCTTCTACATTCATATACCTAGTTCCTGTTATTAAATTTTTCTCGTTTGCATTTTCGCCTGCTAGTTGGTAACCTATTAGGTGGCAGCGATTATATAGGTAGTTTCCTTCTACTATTCCTGGGTATTTTACTGTTTGCCATCCTGATGGTTTTATCATTCCTATGGCTTCTCTTTTTTCATCTTTTGATGGCATTATTTCTTTGCATATATTTGCATATGCTACAGAGCACCTTCCTAAATTGTCGAGCTTGCTATAATTTTCAAATACTCCTAAATTGTAATCTTCCTGGGTAAATGAAGGTATATTGTTGTTTATTGTTACATATGGATTTTTCGTGTATTCTGGAATTGTTTGTATATCAAATGATATAGTATTTATATTTTGAATATTGTTATTATAATTTCTACCTTCAAAAGAGTAGCCTATTATTCCTATTATAATAACTAAAATAGCTAGAATTAATTTATTTGTTAGATTATTTATTTTTTTATTATTTTTCATTTTGCTTTTTCCCTTTCCTATTTTTCTATAGGTAGTATAGCATAATAAAAAAATATATAAAAGTATATTTTTAATTATTTTTAAATAGCATATCATATCCATTTTGTGAATATATTTCGTATTTTCCATTTTTGTATTCAAGCATTGTACCTTCTTTAGCATCTTTCAATATTTCCTCTGGCAAATTTGTTTCTTTAAATTCTACTTTTGACTTTTCTGTAAAATCATTTAAATATATTTCGTTATTCCTGTCTTCTGTTACTAAATACAAGTGCCCTTCTTTTCTATAATTTTCTAATTCTTCATTTGCACTTATTGGTGCTAAATTTTCTTTTGTTTTTGGTTCGTCTATGTTTTTTAGAAAATTTGTTAATTCTTCTATAAAAACTTTTACATCAATACTATTTTTTATATCTTCTCTTATATTTTTAAATATATTTAAATCCATAATTATTCCTCCTTTATTGCTAATATACCATATTCTATTTGCAATTTTTGTAGAAATGTGTAAGTTTACTTAATTTTCCTATATTTTTACAAAAATTATACACAAAGGTGGTTATTTACCCTCTATAAAACCATTAACCAGTAACTATGGTTGTTACTAAATAATGGTTTGCAAATGTTGAAGCCGTCTAAAGGCTTATATATAAATGATTTTCGACTACTCAGCTATAAAAAAGTATTATCTAGTAACCTATGGTTGTGAAAGATTAAGACTTTCTATTGTTCTTTTATGTATATTGTGCTATAATTATGAAGATATTTAAAATTTGATTACCCATAGTGAAATTCTTAATGGGTATATATTTTCTAAAAGGAGGTATTTATATGGAAGTTGGTTTTTATTCTGGTAGCTTTGACCCTTTTACTATTGGGCATTTGCATGTACTTAAGCAGGCTCTTAGGGTTTGCGATAAGGTTATTGTTGGAATTGGTACCAATTCTGATAAAAAGCGTAGGTTTGATAAAGACTTAATGAAAGAAGCTATTGAAAAGGTTTTAGCTCATGAAAATATTTCTAATGTAACTGTTATCACCTATGAGGGACTAACTTTTAAGGCTGCTCTTGATAATAATGCAACATTACTTTTAAGAGGCGTCAGAAATAATGGTACTGATTACCCTTATGAAGAAAGCCTAGCTGCTAAAAATAAAGAATACTCTGGTTTAGATACTATTTATATTAGGGCTTGTGAATATGGAACTGTTAGTTCTAGTGGAGTTATGGAATTACTTAAATATGGTATGGATGTTTCCAAATATCTTCCAAAAGATGTTTTAGAGGCAGTAATGAAAAGTAAGATATAAAATGTTTTATAATAGTAAAAGCGCCTTAAATTAAACATATAAAAACAAAAAATCCATTGGAATAAATGGATTTTTTGTTTTTATTTATTTTTTTGTAAACTTATTTCTTAATGGGTGTACTATAATTATTATAAATACTTACTATTATCCCTCATTAATCTTCTTAACAAGCTCTTTGGGTGAGTCAATACATTTAAATGAAAGCGTTTTTCCATCCTTAATTTTTTTCGTTACAACTAGTGAACCTAATTGTGTAGTTTCTATGTATTCAATATCAGAAACTCTTATTGCACCACCCTCATAGCCACTTAATGAAACCCATTTTTCTTTATGTTCTGGTTCGTTATTCCTTATTGTAAACTTTTCTAAAGCTTTATTTAAAAACTTACTCTCTTCTTCAATTTCATTAAATAAGTTTAGCCGTTCTTCTTCTGTTAATTTCTTATACTCTTCCAATTTCATAGCTTGTCCTCCTTAACAAATTATTGTTATTAGTTTCTAAAATTAATTTTTTAATAAGTATAACATAATTTTTTTCCAAAAGTCCCCCCCTAGCCTAACTTTTTGTATCTTCCTTCTTTTGCTATAACTACTTCTCTAAATTCTTTCTTTGCCTCTTTTACATATTGTCTAGCCTTTTCTTCTGGCCAGAAATGAGTTAGCATTAGCTTTTTTACTTTTGCTTCTTTTGCAATTATTGCTGCTTGTTTTGCTGTTAAGTGAGAACTAATTTCTGGAAAACCATATTTTTCTAGTAGGCTTGATTCACATATTAATAAATCTGCTCCTTTTGCAAATTCTACTATTTTATCTCTTGCAGAAAATGATGTGTCTGAAGTATATACTATATTTTTTCCTTTGCAACTAACCTTTATAGCATATGTTTCTACTGGGTGGTCTGTTCTACAAAACGTTATTTCCATGCTTCCTATGTTTAGCTTTGTATTTTCTGAAATTTCATAATAGTTCGCGAAAGAATTGCTCTCGGCTTTTATATCTTCATTTATAGCATTTGGTACTTCCGCAATCTAGCATTAGCAAGTTTTCTCCTTCTTGTATCAAAAAACCTGGGCAATTGTGCCTTTTTATATTGTATGGTGATTGTGTTCCTAATACTTTTAATTTCATAGTTTTAATCCTCCATAATTTTTAGGCTTATAACATCAATAGTTTCTTCCATTTCTTTCTCATTATAGTTATTTTTAAAAATATAGTTAAAATCGCTTTCTTCATATTCAATAGCTGATAAATCTCTTTTCTCAAAGTATTCTTCTGAGATGTTATCTCTTTCTAATACTTTACTTTTTCTTTTTATATGATCTGCTTTTACCAATATTTTTGTATCACACTTTTCCCAGTACTTACTAATTGGCAACTTTATCCACTCCAAAACAACTATATTATTATCTTTTTTAGATAATATATCATCTATTTCTTGCTCTGCATCTTTTTGAGTTATTCTCATTAATTCATTTAGCCATTCTTCCTTTGAAAAAACTATGATCCCTAATTTTTTTGTGTCTATATTGCCCTTTTCATCTAATATTTCATTTCCAAATTTCTCACATAATATATGTATAATATTTGGCTTATTTAAAGGTTCCTTGCTTACTCTATCTACATCTACATACACACCATTTAAGCTTTTTGCCAACTTTTTAGCAAATGTTGTTTTCCCACTTCCAGATTTTCCTGTTACTCCAATTATTTTCATAGGTTTACCTCCTTTAAAATTATTTAATTAGGTTTATTATTTCTATAAGTTCGTTAGTATTTTATCATATATATTGTTTTTATGTCAATATCAGAAAGTCTTCGCTTATTAATAAAGCGAAGACTTTCTGATATTACCTCAAGTTAATATATCCACAATCTTTCCCATCTTTAATTTCCCTTATCCAACAATTTTTTGGATTTTTCTCTTCATGGTACCATTCTGGTGAGTAGTGAAACCATCTTAAAAGAAAGGTTCTTAAAGTTGTTCCATGTGTAAATATGAATAAAGTATCTATGCCATGTTTTTCATAGTCACGATGAATCGTTCCCATAAATTGATGTACACGAACTGCTACATCAAATGGGCTTTCTCCTAATGGAAGTCTTGCATAGAATTTGCCATAGTTATTTCTTTGGCGCTCATACTCTTCATATTCTTTTTGAAAAAGTTTTCCCCATTCTTCTTCTGGTACTGAATCAAATAATCCAAATTGTTGCTCTACAAGAGTTATATCTTCTCTTATGTCTGATATATTAAGGGATTTATTAAACTCCTCTGAGGTCTGCCTTGTTCTCAAATAAGGGCTACGCCATATTCTTGCACTTTCTAAGCTTACTGCCTGCTGTTCGCAGTATTTTTTTAGCCATACTCCTGCATCATATGCCTGCTTTTTCCCTACATCACTTAGTTCTACTAAATGATCTGGTATTCTTTTAACATAGTTACTTCCATTATTCGCCATTGACTCTCCATGTCTGATAAGAAAAATATGCATATTTTACCCTCCTAAAAATTTTAATTTAAACTTTTATATGAAACTAATTGCAGTAATATTATATCAAATTATGTAAAATTATACAATACGTCTTACACAAATTTAGAAAATTCCCTTGGCATTTTTCAAAATATTATGTAAAATATACCTGTAGTTTAATAATTTTTTAGTCTTTATGCTTATATTAAGCAGAAAGGAGCTTTTATGGGTAGTATTGCACTTTGTACTTTTGAAACTGGATACAGAGGAAATAAGTATCAACTATATGAAATAAAGCAGACTAAAGATAAGACTTATCCTTATAATAAGAAGAATTATCCTTCTCTTACAGACTTAGAAGATATACCTTGTTTTGCTTTAGTTCGGGAAAATGAAAAGAAACATGTTGCCATCATAGTTGGATTTACTTCGGAATTTCTCCAGTATAATGGAGCACCCGCAGATTGTATCTTTGATAGAACTACACTTACTGTATATTCTAGTTACGAAGAAAATATATCTTCAAATACAGACAAAAGCGCAATAATGTTTGCAGTCAAATTACTTAACTCAAAGTTTAAAATTTAAAGGCAATTGCCAAAAAGCTTAAAGAACCTTTGCTTATAAATAGCGAAGGTTCTTTTTATATTTTATAAATTTTGTGCTTTATAGCTCTATAATTCTCTCCCACTCTAATTCTTCTTTTCCAAAGTGCCCATAATTTGTTGTTTTTGCATAAATTGGCTTATTTAGCCCTAAGTATTTTATTATTCCGTTTGGGGCTCAAGTCAAACTTATTTTTTATTTTTTCTACTATTTCTTCCTCTGGTATGGTGTTTGTTCCAAATGTTTCTACTAATATTGACGTTGGTTTGTCAATTCCAATTGCATATGATATTTGTATTTCGCATTTTTTTGCATATCCATTTGCTACTATGTTTTTTGCTATGTGTCTTAATATATAGGCTGCTGACCTATCTACTTTGCTTGCATCTTTTCCTGAAAATGCTCCTCCTCCATGTCTTGCGTAGCCACCATAAGTATCTACTATTATTTTTCTTCCTGTTAGACCTGTATCTCCTAATGGGCCGCCTATTACAAACCTTCCTGTTGGGTTTATATATATTTTTGTGTTCTCGTCTAACATATTTGATGGTACTATTTTGTGTATTATCTTTTGTGTTATTTCTTGTTTTAAGCTACCTATATCCACATTTTCTTCATGCTGTGTGGATATTAGTATTGTGTCTATTCTCTTTACTTTTCCTTTTTCATATTCTACTGTAACTTGTACTTTTCCATCTGGTCTTAGACCTTTTATTCTTCTTTCTTTTCGCACATTTGTTAATTCTTTTGATAGTTTATGTGCCATATCTATTGCATAAGGCATATAGTTTTCGGTTTCGTCACATGCATAGCCAAACATTATTCCTTGATCTCCTGCTCCTCCTATATCTACTCCCATTCCTATGTCTGGGCTTTGCTTTGTTATATTTGTTATTATTTTACAGGTTTTATAATCTATGTCTAAATCACTATTATCATAACCTATTTCTTTAATTATCTTTCTTACTAGGTCTTCTATTTGGGCTTCTCCTTTTGATGTTATTTGCCCTGCTACTACTATTAGGTCTTTTGATGCAAATGTTTCTACTGCTACTCTTGAATTTTCATCTTTTTCTAAATAGCTATCTAAAATGCTATCTGAAATTAGGTCACATAGCTTATCTGGGTGACCTTCTGTTACACTTTCTGATGTGAAAAATTTTTTCATATTTTATTCCTTCTTTCTAATATATTTTAATATGGTATCAAAAAACCTTTGGTTTACAACGCCAAAGGTTAACATTTTCGTTTTATGAAAATTATCAGCCAAAGCGTTATGCTTTGTCGGTATTAGCACCTTATTTTATAGGTTGCTGTGGAGTCATTGAGCCGATTCTCTCGTCCACTCTTGATAACATATTATTGCCATTATATTTTTTATTATTTATTTTGTCAATATTTTTCAATTAAAAAAGTATAATCATTTTTATAAACGATTATACTTTTTTAACTATTATTCAAAATAAGTCTTTTTTAACATTCTCATTAACTCATTGTCATTTAATGAGTATGCATTGAAAAATTCATCACACATTTTGTCACCTTCTAATATTTGAGTAAATTGTGGTTCATCATTAATTATTTTGTAGTTTGATATATCAAACCTTTCATAAAAAGCATATATTAGCACCTTTATTTCTTCTTTAGAAGATACTATTATCTTACTTTCTTCTTCCTTTAGGATTTGAATTGTTCTATAAATATTATCTCTTAAGTCTTCTACTTCTTTGTTCCACCATGAACAGTCTAATGAAAAATTTATTTTATCTATGAAGTTTGTAGATTTACTAATCTTATTTTCAATCCTTTCCCACTCATTTAATGCAGTACAATATGTTTTGCACAATAACTTAAAATAACTTTGAATTGCATAATTATCCATAATGTTTTCCTCCTTATAAGTTATCTAATTTCTACCATGTTACTGTATATACTATAACATATTGCTATACATAATTCAATTATGCCATTATCTTTATTTTGAGTTCCCAAAAGTGACAGATACCCCATTAGGAAACGTCCCCAATTGGAATTTCTAAATCCAATTGCCATACTTCCTAATATACAACTTCTTAACCTCTAAAGCTAATAAGCAATACACAATTGGCACTGCAAATATGAATAGTATATATTGGAGCGTAAGTGGTACTAATCCTAAGAATTTACCTACAAATGTGAATGGTACTAGTATTGCTACAACACATATTACTGCTGTAAATATATATACAATTTTTGAGGCGTTACTTTCTATAAATGGCTTTTTAGCTGTTCTTATTATATGAAGTCCTATTAGGTTTGATATTATTCCATATGAAAACCATATTGTTTGGAATACTGCCGCTTCTCTTATTCCAAATACAAACCATAATGTAGCAAATATTATTAAGTCAAATATTGCACTTGTTGGTCCCATTACTATCATAAAATTCTTTATACTTTTTATGCTCCATTTCCTTGGCTTTCTTACATAGTCGTCATCTACATTATCCATTGGTAGTGATAGTTGGCCTATATCATATATTAAGCTTTGTACTAGTAATTGTATTGGTGTTATTGGGAAAAATGGCAAAAGTACACTTGCTATTAATATTGAACTTACTTCTCCAAAGTTAAAACTTGCAGCTAATTTTATATATTTCATTAGGTTTCCAAAGGTTTTTCTTCCTTCTATTACTCCATCATTTAATACTTTTAAATCTTTTTCTAGTAGTATTATATCTGCTGTTTCTTTTGCTATATCTACTGCTGTATCTACTGATATTCCTACTTCTGAATTAACTAATGGTGGGCTATCGTTTATTCCATCTCCCATATAGCCTACTATATTTCCCATTTCTCCTAATACTCTTACTATTCTTGCTTTTTGTATTGGTGATAGTTTCGCAAATATGTTTGTGTCTTTTAATATTCGCTGTAAGGCTTTGTCTGATAGTTTATCTATTTTACTTCCTAATACTATTCTTTTTGTGTTTATATTTACTTTTTCACATACTGCTTTTGTTACATATTCGTTATCTCCTGTTAGTACTATTACCCTTATTCCATTATTGTTTAGCATATTTATGGCTTCTTTGGCGCTTTCTTTTGGTGGATCTAGGAAACCTATGAATCCCATTAGTATCATATCTTCTTCGTGTTTTACTTCAAAATGTTTTATTTCCTTTATATCTGTTTTTTCACATATTCCAAGTACTCTTAAACCTTGTTCGTTTAAGTTTTTTGCTATATTTTTTATATTTGTTTTTATTTCTTCTGTAAGGTTTGTTATTTCTCCTTTATATTCTACTTTTGTACATATATTTAATATTTCTTCAATAGCACCCTTTGTTATTAGTTTTTCCTTTCGGCCATCTGTAACTACTATTGAAAGTCTTCTTCTTGAAAAGTCAAATGGAATTTCATCTATTTTTTTATACTCTTTTGCAATTTCTCTTATTCCTTCTTTTTCTCCTCTTGCTATTATTGCTTCATCTATGTTTCCTTTTAGACCTGTTTGGAAATATGAATTTAGATATACATGTTTTAGTACATCCATATCTTCCTCGCCTTTTATATCTAAATATTTTTCTAGTACTATTTTATCTTCTGTTAGGGTTCCTGTTTTATCTGTACATAGAATATTCATTGCTCCAAAGCTTTGAATTGAATCTAATTTTTTTATTATTGTTTTTTTCTTTGACATTTTTACTGCACCTTTTGCAAGGCTTGAGGATAATATTACTGGTAATAAAAGTGGTGTTATCCCTATTGCTATTGCTACTGCAAAGGTAAATGCTACTAGTGTTCCATGTGTATTAACATTTAGTATAAATATTATTGGTATCATTACTAGCATAAATTTTATTAATAGTTTACTTACACTTTTTATTCCTTTCTGGAAGGCTGTTTGTGGTTTTCCATTTGTTACTGTATGTGCTATTTTTCCAAAGTAGGTGTTATCTCCTGTTTTTATTACTACTGCTTTTGCATAGCCACTTGTTACATTTGTGCCCATAAAGCATACATTGTTTAGGTCTGTTATTGTTTCTATTTTGTTATTTTCTAAGTTAACTACCTTTCTTGATGCTTCACTTTCTCCTGTTAATGTTGATTGCGATACATATAAGTCTTTTGCTTCTATTATTTTTAAATCTGCGGGTATTATATCTCCTGCTGAAAGTATTACAATATCTCCTACTGTTATTTGATTTAGTGCAATCTTTTCCTCTTTTCCATTTCTTAGAACTAATGCCTTTGTTTCTATTAGGCTTTTTAGCTTTTCTGCTGCTTTGTTTGATTTGAATACTTCAAAAAATTCTAGTAGTGTACTTACTGCTATTAGTATAAGTATTACTATTATATTTGAATAGTTTTTTGTTTCTGGCAATATCACATCTGTATATATTAAAACTACTGCTATTCCTAATAGTATTAGGTTAAATGGACTTAGTAGACTCTCAAAAAAGTAGTTATACCACTGTTTTGGTTTATTTTGTCTTATTTCATTTAGACCATATTTTTTTATATTCTCTTCTATTTGTTTTTCATTTAATCCATTTTTTATATCTATGTTATTTTCTTTTACAAATTCATCTATATTTTTTAAGCTTTCTTTTTCATACATTTTTATAATATCATTTTTCTCTTCTTTTTCTTGCATATGTAATCTCCTTAAAAATTCTTTTTTAAGATTATGCCCATTTATTTGTTTTTTTATTATGTTTTATCTAAAAAGAAAGAAATGGGACGTGTCCCATTTCTTTCAAATTTTAGAAACTACTTGTAATTTTACATAAAAAATGGTATAATTTGAAATATAAATTTTTCAGTCCTATTTTTAGGTTAATATAGATATGCAACTAGTAAAAATATTTTTTATAGGAGGAAGATAAGTTATGTTGAATGTTTTGATTTTAAGCTTTATAGGTGCATTAATTTGTACAATTTCAACTTCTGGAATAGGCCTAATTATACACAGATCTAACTATATGGATTTTGACAAACGGGTAACATATATGATAGCATCATTTATAATAAACTCTATATATATGATGTTGTTTTTATATGTATCTTGTATAGAACTAACAATCCTTGCAGTCATACGATGGATGTGGCCAATTTTAGTAGCAGATATTATCATATTGTTAATTTTGAGTAATGAAGAATATGAATTAAAATCTACTTGTGCATTAGCAGTAGTTTCTGGTGTAATCTGCCTTTCAGTTAACTTTGCACCAGTACAGAACTTGATATTTGCACATGATATGAAAAATGTTGATATATCATATGCTGTTACTTCTGATGAGATAGTCGCAAAAATCAACTTAGAAATTGACAATTCAGTAAATAACAGAGATAGGTTTTCAGTTGAAAGTCCAGAAATGAGATTAGTAAATGGTAAATATATAGCTATATATCACATTACAGATAACCTAGCTATGGATCTTCCAGGAAATGCTGACTATATTCCTGGATATGCAATTCAAGAAAAGGGAAAACTTCCCGAAATAGTTCCATGTAGAATATACTTTGATACTTCACTCGTTAACAGTAGAGATGCTTTAAGGACTGTAAGAAGAAAGTACAAAACAGAAGTTATTGGCAATTATAAGTTTGATATTGATGATGATGGAAATCCATACGAAATCTTTGAGTATCGAGAAAACTTATATTTTTCTAACGGCAATGACTATGGCTTGATTATTCTGAATTTAAGTGATGGAACTTCTGAAAAGTACCCTGTATCGGAAAGCAAAATTCCTGAATGGGTAGATTTTGAAACAACTTATCCAAGATAGACCTTTTATGGAGCCCCTAATTTAGGGGCTCCATTTATTTTTTATTTTTCTAAAAATCTCTTATTTACTACATTCCAATTTAAAATATTCCAAAATGCATTTATATATTCTGGTCTCTTTGTTTTATATTGCAAGTAGTATGAGTGTTCCCACATATCTAATACCAGTAGTGGCTTGCAACCCCATAGTGTTAAGTCTTGGTGTTTTTCGCATTGTAGTATTTCTAGTTTGTTCCAATTCTGAACCCATACTAATAGGCACCAACCTGATGCTTCCACTTGAGTAGATGCTGCTGTGAATTGCTCTTTGAATTTTTCGAAACTTCCAAAGTCTTTTATTATTTGTTCCATTAACTCCATACTTGGGGAAGTTGGTATTGCTGGTCCCATATTCTCAAAAAATAGTTCATGCAATATTGCTCCTGAACCAAAGAAACTTAAATTTTTTTCTAAACATTTTATATTTGAAAAATCATTTGTTTCTCTTGCTTTTGCTAACTGCTCTTCTGTTTTATTTGTGTTATCTATATAACCTTTATATAAAACATTATAGTGCAAGTCTAACATTTCTTTTGTATAATATGGCTCTAGTGCGTTTAATGGATATGGTAAATCTATCATTTTTAACATTTTTTATACCTCCTACTATTATTTTTATATTTTATTAGGTTTTTTATTACATTTTTTTAATAATAAAAGCTAAAGTATTTGTTTTTATACTTTAGCTTTTATTTTACTTAAAGTTGTACAAGTATTTTTATATTCTAAGGAAAGTCATCCGCGATAGCTCTTATGTTTTATTAGAAAATTTTATTCTTGTTTTTTACTTATAAAATCCTAAAAAAAGTGGTCTCTTAATTTAATGCTCCTGACATAATTCTAAATTTTGACTTTTCTTCCCAAATTCCTTGCAGTTTTTCAAAATTTTTATTTGGCTCTAACATAAGCTCTGCTAAATCATCTAGTTCTTTATATTCCTCTTCACTTAATTCAAATTTTTTATCTTGTATGTATTTGGGTATATGTAAGAATATGATTTCATTATTCATTAGTGAATGAAAATCGTAAAATAGTCCTCTAATTGCTGCTTTTAAACCTAGTGTTGGTGGGTCAGAAGAATATAAAATTGTAGCTTTTTCATATTGTTTTCTTCTAAAACCTAAATATGCCTTAGCTCCAAATAAAAATTTATCATAAGGAATATCGTTTAAGTCAAATTCTATTTTATGCGCAGGACAGTGCATATCTGGATCTACTAATTTCCATCTTCCTTCTTTTTCATCATAATACTCTGTAATCCAATGGTCATAATATATTTCATCATATTTTATATATTCAGCAAATCCACTTCTTGCTCTTGCTGGTATTCCTTTTGCTTTTAATATACTTGCTAATATTATTGCTTGGCTTCTACAAGTAACATGTACTTTATCTTTTGCCTCTCTATTTATATTATAATTTGGATTCTTCCTTAATAATTCTGCAATTACACTTTGAGCTGTTGGGAAAATGTCGTCTTCATATTCTAATCTACTAACTTCTACTTTTGTCATATCTCCCCAAAAGCATTTTTCTTTATTTCTAATTTCTTTGTCCCTAAATGCTACTGGATGAATTATTTGCATTCTTTGTAGTAAGCATAATTCTTCAATATCATTTGGTAAATTTTTTGCAAATTCTTTATAATAACCTAAGTCTGTATATGGGCTTGTTTTCTTATAAAATTCTAATATTTCTTTATCCATTTTTATTTTTCTCCTATTCACTAATACCATTTTAATATTTCTTCTAATTTTTTTCTCGGTCTTTGTTTAGGCGTTTCATCTGTATACCCTACCGAAATTGCTGAAATTAACTCCTTATTTTCATAACCTACTAATTTTGCTATTTCTTTTTGACTATACACTGTATCTCTTATCCAAAGTGAACCTAACCCTAAGTCAGTTGCTCTTAAGCATATATTTTCTATTGCTCCACCTACCGAAAGTGTATCTCCTGTATTCCAATTATCATTGTATGGTTTGAAGACTAATATAAGTATGGGTGCTTCTTTTATTATTTTTGCTGTTGCTTTTACACTACTGTTTGCATTAAGTAGTTTATTTTCTAAACTAATATTTCGCCCTTTCTCTTTTTCTAGCATTATATCTGCAATTTCATTTTTTGTGTTACTTTTTACTATTAAAAATTCCCAAGGTTGTCTATTTTTAGCTGATGGCGCTAACCTTGCACATTCTATTAAGTCTTCTATTAGTTCTTTTGGTACTTCTATATCTTTATATTTTCTAATACTTCTTCTATTTTCTATTGCTTCTTTTAATTGCATTATTTTACCTTCTCCTTTCTAATTCGCTTTTATTGTACAATAAATATAAAAAAAGAATAAACAAATTTTGAATCAATTTTGTTTATCTTTTATCTTTATATATAAATAACAATTAGTATCAGTATATAATTCTAAATTGAATTCATGATCTATATCATAATTTGTAGATTGTAACCACTGTGTATATATCTTTTTTTCCTTTTTAACTATATCTTTTTGTTCTCTTGAATTAACACTAAATATTGCATATTTTCCTGCTGGAATTATAAATTGTGTTGTATGATCATACTTGTCTTCACTTCCCACATAATATAAGTATTGATCCTTTTTACAAATAGATATTCCATACATACCCTTTTCATTTATTTTTTTATATAGTCTAGTTTTTTCAATATCTGAATATAGTTTTCTTATATTATATAGTAAATCATCGTGAGTTTTAGCAGATATTCCTATACAATATAATTTTATTTCTTTAATATCTTTTATTTCATAATTTAGTTCTTCACATGTATTGTTATTATTGCTAAATGTAATTATAGGAAATTGTTTATATTCAATATTATTTGTTTTGCATCCACTTGGCGTCATTCCAAACATTGCTTTAAACGCTCTAGCAAATGAGATCTGTGAATCATATTTATATTTAATTGCTAGGTCTATAATTTTTGTATCTGTTGTTTTTAGTTCTTCAAATGCACTACTTAATCTTCTTTTTCTAATATATTCTGATAATGACATATTTGTTAAGAATATAAATATTCTTTGCAATGTATATTCCGAAGTTCCAACTATTTTAGCTAATTTCTTATACTCTATATTTTCAGTTAAATTATCTTCTATATATTTAATCATATTATTTAGATATTCATAGTTCATAATAATTTCTCCCATATCTTTTATAATCGATATAATAACATAATGCATTATTTTTTTCAAGAAAAATTTTTTAGTTTTGCAATAGAGTATAACTACTTATGCCTGATTCCCTCAAACTATGCCTACACAATTTCAACCTCCAACTTCTAACTTCCATTCAAAATTTACGTCAATTGTATTGTAAAACCATCTTTTTTATTGTATAATTTTATTAAATTGTAAAGGAGATTATAAAATGGATAAAATTGCAATTATTTCTGATGTACATGGTAACTTAACAGCCTTAAATGCTGTTCTTAAAGATATTGATTCAAAAGGTATTAGTAAAATCTATTGTTTAGGCGATAGTGTTATTAAGTGTGCAAATCCAGATAAAGTAGTTGATATATTACGAAATAGATGTGAAGTTATTTTAAAGGGTAATTGTGATGAAGCTATTTGCAAACCCAATGTTCAACCTGGTAGGTTCTGGAGTAGAGATATTATTGGTGAAGAAAGAGCTAATTTTATTTATAACCTTCCTGTTTCATATGAATTTTATATGAGTGGGCATTTAATTAGGCTATTTCATGCTTCTCCTTTTAGTTTAGAACATGTTTTTAACCCTATGTATGCTAATAGTGATACGAGGTATCATAATCTCGTTATTAATAACCCAGAAGATTTATTTAAGAATACCAAATTTTTAGGCAAAACTGCAAACGATCCTATACCTGATGTTGTGGGTTATGGTCATTTGCATACTCCTAATTTATTCCGTTTTAAAAATAAAACTATTTTTAATGTTGGAAGTGTTGGAGTTCCTATTGAAATGATGAATGATACAGAAGATGATGAAACTAATAAATTTTCTACTATGGCTTCATATGCATATTTAGAGGGAAATTTTGGTTCTAAAAAGTTAGAAACTTTTAATATTACTTTGGTTAGAGTTCCTTACCAAATTGATACTGAAATTAAGGCTTTGGAGGCTTCTAATATGCCTAATAAGGAAATGATTATTAAAAGTTTGAGGACGGCTATTCACTAAAATATACTTTTATGTATATTATATAATAAATGTAGGGGCGATTTTTTCTTAGCTGTTCGAGTGAAGCGAGTTACAGATAAGTTATGCTTTAGTATAATCGCCCGCTCTTCAGAGAAATTGCTTAAATAAATATTTTTTAGTATGCCTTTGTATCTTGCTGGCGATTAAAATCGCCCCTACAATATAAAATATATATTTTAATTTTCTAAAAAACAAAATTCAAGACGTTAATTAATTTCTTGTGTTACTAATTAATAAAGGGTGTTAATTATTTTATGGATAATTTTCTGAAAGCAAAAGAGATTTTAAAAGAATATAATCAAGAACATTTATTATCTTTTTATGATGAATTAGATGATGAACAAAAGGAATTTTTAGTAAATCAAATTTTGCGTATTGACTTTAAGCAAATTTTTGATTTATATGAAGCTTCTAAAACTGATGAGGTAATTCCTTGTAATTTGATAGAACCTTTGCCTTATTTTGATAAAGCTAGGCTAAGTCATGATGAGAAAAACTTATACCTGGCTTTGGGTGAAACTTACATAAAAGAAAATTCACTTGCAGTTGTTACAATGGCTGGTGGGCAAGGTACAAGGCTTGGATATAAAGGTCCTAAAGGTACTTTTGAACTTGATATAGTTCCTAAAAAGTCTTTATTTGAAATATTATGTGATAATTTAAAAAAAGCAAATGCTAAATATAATGTTACTATTCCTTGGTACATTATGACTAGCATTTATAATGATGAGACTACAAAAAAGTTTTTTGAAGATAAAAACTTTTTTGGATATCCAAAGGATTCTATTAAATTCTTTACTCAATCACAATTACCTTTAATAGATATAACCGAAAATTTAATTTTGGAAGAAACTTATAAAATTAAAGAGGCTTCTAATGGCAATGGTGATGTTTTTAATGCACTAAAAAAACATGGAATGCTTCAAGATATGAAAAATAAAAATATTAAATGGATATTTTTTAGTGGTGTAGATAATGTTATTTTAGATATTGTTGATCCTATTTTAATAGGCTTAACTGCTAAAAATAATGCTCATATTTCTTCGAAAACTTTATTTAAAGAAAATGCAAATAGTTTAGACTGGATTTTTGCTAAACGAAATGGCAAACCTGCAATAATCAATAGTTCACATTTAAGTGCTGACATGAAAATAGCAAAAAATGAAAATGGGTATGATTTATATAGAGAAATTAATATGCTTGCTCATTTATTTAGTATTGACTCTCTTGAACTTATTGCTGATAAGAGTTTACCTTACCATAGAGCATTTAAAAAAAATACTTTTGTAAATGATGAAGGAATGAAACAGATACCTGAAACTCCTAATACTTTTAAGTTTGAAACTTTTATATTTGATGCTTTTTCATATTTTGATAATATGGTACTTTTACGAGTAAATAAAGAAGATGAATTTGCACCTATTAAGGACTTCAATGGTCCACATAACCCAGAGGTTGCAAAGGATTTGTATTTGAATAAGTTAAAATAATTGAATGAAAAAATCGGTGTTACGCCGATTTTTTTTGTTTATATTAGATTTAGTTATATAAAAAATTATTAATTTTACTTTAATTATAATATTTTTTATGTTATTATAATGTAGAAAAAAGAAGAAATAGGTGGAAAAATGGAAAATGATACAGTTCTAACAAGATTTAACAAAATATTTCCTTGGTATTCTGGGTTATCTGGAGATTTGCTTTTTTGGATTGCAATAGATACATTATTTTTAGCAGTTGTAAAGAATTTTAATAGTTCTCAAATAGTTTCTTTGACTAGTGTGTCTTTAGTAACTTGTATATTATTACAAATGCCCCTTTTAAAAATTATAAATAAAATAGGAAATACTAATTCAGTTCGATTAGGCTCACTACTATTGTTAGTATCTAGTTTGTTATTAACTTTTGGACAAAATTATATAACTATTGCTTTAGGGAAAGTAGTTTATGAGATTGCATTTACTTTTCAAAATATGGTAAATGCGATATTAAAAAATAATCTTGAATTACAAAACAGAAGTGATGAATATATAAAACTAAAAACTAAATCAAATACTGTTTATGCTACTGTAACGATGATTATATCTTTTATTGCAAGCCCAATGTTTAATTTAAATAATTATTTACCAATGTTTGGATGTATATTCTTTTGTTTTATTTGTTTTATATTATCATTTTCTATGATAGATTTTTCTAATTATAATAATGTTAAAAAAGAAAATAAAAACAAAGTAAAAATACATTATAGCAAATTAATAATAGTATTACTTATTTCCTATGGATTATTTTACCCTATTGTAAATTCTGGACAATCTAATGGAAAACTATTTATACAACAAGAATTATTATTAAACTTTAGTGTAGAAAAAACAGCTCTAATAGTAGGGGTTATTTTATGCATTTCTCGTATTGTAAGGGTTATATCAAATATATCTTTTAACAAAATACATAATAAATATAAAGAAAAAGTTGGAGTAATTTTACCTATATTATTATTAATATCTATTATTCTAATGATAATTGGTTATTTTGTAGGTACTTCTGTAATTTTAAAATTTAGTATTATGAGTTTAGGCTATATTATTATACTATTTATTAGAGATCCCTTTAAAGTATATATGCAAGACTTAGCATTAAGAAATGTAGGTAAAGAGGGGCAACAAACATTATTAACAACTATGGAACTTTCTAGAAAAGTAGTAAGAGCAATAATGAGTTTAAGTTTTACAATGATTTTAGTAAATAACCCTATGATTACAGTTATGAAAATATTGTTAATATTATCAATTATTGAAATATTGATAGGAATAAAATTATATAAGTTAGTTTTAGGAGGAAAGGTGATATAAAATGAAAAATATATTAATTATGGGAATAGGTAGAGCTGGGAAAACTACTTTAAGTAAAATGATAAAGGATAAGTATAATAGTTATAATTTATTACATAGTGACTCTCTAAAATGGGCAATGATAAGAGCCAAAGACCAAGAGGCATATTTTCTTTATTTAAATAGCGACAGTCTTATGACTGTCGGATTAAAATGATAACGTAACTTGCAAGTTACGGATTAAAATGTCTTATCTATATTTATATTATAATACTATTTTAACTAAAAAATCAATATTTTTTATTCATAATTTCTCCTTTTCTTTGAATTTCATTCATTATTGTAAATAAGTTTTCTATTCGATTGCTTTTTTGATATGGTTTATATATATTTTACCTTTGCTTAAATATATCTCAATCACATCTAACCTTATAAAATCATCTTGTAAATTTCTTGAATATAAATAATATTCTACTGCTTTCCAAAGATGTTTTTTCTTTGTATCATTTACCGCTTCTGCTGGTAGTCCATATTTTTTATTTCGTCTGGTTTTTACTTCTATAAATACTATTTCGTCTTTATCTAAAGCAATTATATCTATTTCACCTTGCCTACACTCGAAGTTTCTTTCTATTACATTGTACCCTATACTTTCTAGATACTCTGTTGCTATGTCTTCTCCCTCTTTTCCGGTTTGTTGTTTATAATACATTTTTGGTTCTCCTTTTTTTATATTCTTAGGAAAGTCATTCTCGATAGCTCTTCCGTTTGCTTAGAAGATAGTTATGGAAGAATTAGATTTTCTTATGTGGCTTTGCTACTTAGAAAACTTTATTCTTGCTTTTTATTATATTTCCTGGAAGTGTTTCTATAAGTCCATCTATCTCCATCATTGTAAGTTTCATATTTAGTTCTGCTATATTTATATTTAATGTTCGCGCTATTTCGTTAATGTTTGTTGGGGATTTTTTTAATAGATTGTAAATTTCTATATATTCTTTTTTTACTTTCATCTTTTTCTTTTTATTATTTTCCTTTTCTTCTTCACATTGTATATGCTCTTTATTTTCTTTTGGCGAAATTCGGTATTCTTTTTGGGTATTCCTTACCGATCTAGCCCCTACATCAAATCCAAAGGATTTGTACTTTTCACTATTCACTTTAGTATTCTCTTCGAAGAGCGGGCGATTGCTAATCGCCCCTACATCTATTTTTTTGTTTTCTTTAAGTTGGTTTTGTTTTTCTTTATTTTTTCCTATTACTTGTGTCTTTACTTTTTCATTTTCTTGTATTTGTTCTCCTAAATCACTTAATATTTCATTTATATCTGTTAATATATGTGCTCCTTTTTTTATTAAGTTATTTGTTCCTCTTCCAGTTTTGTCTCCTATTCTTCCTGGTACGCAATATACTTTTTTACCTTGCAAGCTAGAGTGCCTCGCTGTAACTGAGCTGCCGCTTCTAGCTTTTGCTTCTACTACTATTGTACTACTTGCTATCCCAGCTATTATTCTATTTCTTATTGGAAAATTTGATAAGTTTACTTCTGTGTTTGGAGGGTGCTCACTAATAATAGCTCCACCATATTTAATTATTTCTTTTACTAAATTTACATTTTCTTCTGGATAAATATGATTAAAGCCAGCTCCTAAAACTGCTATTGTTTTTCCTTTTTCATGCATAGAATTTTCATGGCATACGGTATCTATCCCTATTGCTAAACCGGCTTACTATCGTAATACCTGACTTTGAAAGAGCTTTGGCAAAGGTTGAAGCATAATATTCTCCATAAGGTGTGCTATCTCGTGAGCCTACCATTGCTATACATTTGTTGTTCAATATCTTTACATTTCCCATTACATATAATTTTGATGGACGTTTTTGTATTTTAAATAAGTTTTTGGGATATTCTTTATCATTTTCATTTATTTCGTAGATTTTTCTCATATTACCTCCTCGTATAATAGTAAAAAGAATATTTAATATTTTTTTGAATAAACTATTGATTATTAACCTAATTTGTTATACAATTATGTTAATAAATATTTATTAGAGAGGGTATGTTCTCCCTTTGGAGAGCACCACCCTCTCACTTTTTATTTTCTTTTAAATATTCTTAAAACTTTTTTGTCTTTAATTAATATAATTGTATTTATTCACGTTCTATTTTTAGCATTATATATTCTTTCTATCTGTAACACTGCTTGCTCCATACTCATTTCAGTTTTTGTAATATCAAAAACAAAATTATCAGATTGCTTTCTCTTTTTATTTATAGCTGTATCTAATGTATTATTCCCATTTCCTATTATTTGTTTTAAATCAAATTTTTTGTTGTTTATTATATAATCTGGCGTTTGTCTTCCTTTTGGTTCTAGTACAACTGGAACTAGTTTAACTTTACCACCTAATGTTTGTCCTAATATGTTTGCAATTTCTTTTTCCTCTTGTGTTGTCTTCAATAGTACATGTCTTCCATCTACATTATATTTAGTTCCATCTTCATTAATAAAATATTTCTGTTTCTTTATTTGATAATGTTTTTTAGTATTATATTGTTCTGTTATATCTTTATATTTCATTTTATCTTCCTTTTTGTGGATACCTTTGTTTATTATGTAGGATATTTCCTATTTAAGCACAATTTATGTAACTTCTTATTGGATTTCTTACCAGTTAAACACTTACTATTCTTTTATATCCTTACACTCAATACCTTTTATGTAATGAGTGTCCCCAGCGTTCCTAATTCGGAACGAAAAAGTCCGTCCCTACCGTGCTACTTCCAGTATTTCTTATCTAAATTTCTATACTGTATTGCCTCTGAAATATGTGATACTTCTATATTTTCTTTTCCTTCTAGGTCTGCTATTGTTCTTGCTACTTTTAGTATTCTTCCGTATGCTCTTGCACTTAGCCCTAATGTTTCAAATGCTTTTTGTAATATTTTCTTACTTTTACTATCTAACTTACAATATTGTTCTATTAGTTTTGGTGTAAGCTGTGAGTTTGAGTATATTTCTGAATTTTTGTATCTTTCTAGTTGTATTTGCCTTGCTTTATTTACTCTTTCTTTTATTTTCTCAGATGTTTCTATTTCACTACTATTTTCTAGTTTTTCATATTTTACTGGTGTTACTTCTACTTGAATGTCTATTCTGTCTAGTAGTGGCCCACTTATTCTTCCCATATATTTTTGTATACTTTGTGGTGAGCAATTACATTCTTTATCTGGTGAACCATAAAAACCGCAAGGGCATGGGTTCATTGAGGCTACTAACATGAAATTACATGGGTATGTTAAGCTTGCATTTACTCTGCTTATACTTACTATTCCATCTTCTATTGGTGCTCTCATTACTTCTAATGTACTTTTATTAAATTCTGGTAGTTCATCTAAAAATAATACTCCATTATGAGCTAAGCTTATTTCTCCTGGTTTTGGAATTCTGCCTCCTCCTACTAGTGAGCTTGGCGATATTGTATGATGTGGAGCTCTAAATGGTCTTGCTGTTATTAGTGGTGTTTGTTTTGTTAATACTCCTGCTATGCTGTGTATTTTTGTTGTTTCTAGAGCTTCTTCAAAGCTTAAGTCTGGCAAAATTGATGGTATTCTTCTTGAAAGCATAGTTTTACCAGAGCCGGGGCGACCCGAATAAGTAGGCAATTATGCCCACCGAGCTGCTGCTATTTCTAAAGCTCTTTTTATATTTTCTTGTCCTTTTACTTCTGAAAAATCTAATAGATATTTATTTTGTTTTGAAAATAAGTTTTTTATATCTGTTTTATATTTTGGAATTATAACTTTTGAATTTAAATAATTTACAACTTGTTTTAAACTTTCTGCACCTAATACTTCTATTCCTTCTACAACAGAGGCTTCTTTTGCATTTTCTTTTGGTACTACTATTGTTTCAATACCTAATCTTTTTGCTTCTATACACATTGGCAGAACTCCATCTACTTTGTTTATTTTCCCATCAAGTGAAAGCTCACCTATAAATGCGACATTCTCCAAATTCTCTTTTTCTAGATATTCTGTGCAATTTAATACTCCTATTGCAATTGGCAGGTCAAAAAATGAACCTTCTTTTTTTGTATCTGCTGGTGCTAAATTTACAACTATCTTTCTACTTTGAAGTTCATAACCAGAGTTTTTTATTGCTGTTTTTACCCTTTCCTTTGCCTCTCTAATACTAGTATCAGGAAGACCAACAATCTCAAAACCGTGGCATACCTCCTGAAACATCTACCTGCACAGAGATAAGGTAGCCCTCTAAGCCAAGTAGAGACATACTTTTTACTATTGATAACATATTATTTTTTCCTTTCGTTTTTGGATTTTTTAACCTTGAATTAGGTTATTGATCTTTAAATTTTTGAATTAATTTCTATTATATTAACATCATTTACATAATTTGTAAATAGTTTTTTTGAAAATTTTTTATGCTTTTGCTAAAAACTAGTTACTATTTACAGTTTAAAAAATATTTTTATATGATCCACTTGTTTATCTGTTAATATTACTTCCTCTGTACTTATATCCTTTGTAATCATTTTATACTTTTCTTTATCTATTTTGCCATTATATCGCACACTATTTCCCTCGAAAAGCACTACCTCATAATAAAAGCAAAAGCCCTAATCCAAATAGTTGGATAGAGCTTTTGTTTAGTAATTTAACTAAAAACTAAATTAATTTTACTGTTAATAGTTAGTCTTCGAGAGACCATTCCTCGCATTTTCGTGCTTGGATTTTGTTTTGAGTTACGCGAATTGGTTGTTCAACATAATCAGGTGTAATGTTTCCTTCTTCATCTACTGTAAGAATCCATGTTGCTGAAGTGGTTAAACCATTGGTAAAAATACCATTGGGTTCTGCCTGTGAAACAACTGTACCACTTGAATTGTAGTAAACCATATCTGGAGAAGTAATACTTGCTGAATATGGAATACCATATCCAATACATTGCCCTTCATATACCCATTTCCCAGTGTATTCACATTTTGTGTACCAATAGCAAATTAACTTAGGGTCATCTCTAAGTTCATAAATTTCTTTAAGCTGTGCATATTCAAAGAAATTTGCAAGGTCTGGATACCCAATTGCACTAGCGATCTGTTCTTTCATTTCCTCTGAATACTGCTTATCTCTGTATGAAGAATCGCTACACCCAGTTAAACAAGCTATAAATACAACCGTTAAGAGGATAATTGCCAACGTCCTTTTTTTCATTTTCATATTAGTTACCCCCTCGTAAACATTCTCTGTAGAAAGATTTAAGATCACTGTTTTCAATATCTCCTAAGTCTAAGTTCGGATATCTGTCAACAACATACTGCATTATTGCCGTTTTCTCAACATCTGTTTCTGCCTTGTTGTACTCCTGATATTCCTTTGCAAGGAAACTGGCTGCCGTTTCTGTGTATGCTACCGAATGCTTAAAGATCTCCCGATTTGCATCGACATAAACTCTCTTGTATGCTAAACCGATACCACCGAAAATAATAACCAAAAGTACTACAATCAGTATACACCGACCAAATACCTTTCTGCCAACATAATCAGCTTCTCTGAAATCTTCGTCAACATTTGCTTTGAACTCTTTGTTTACTCTCATTGTTTTACCTCCTGTGTTGAATGCGTAGTTAATAAGTTTCCAATAAAATTAACTCTAAGTGCCTCTAAACATAGTCCCTCCTTATTCAATTACCAATGTACTTTTAATAACAGTTACATTATAGAACATTTATGTTAATTTGTCAATTCTTTTTATGTATCTTTGTAATATTTCTATAATAATATTATTGAAATTCTATTTTTATGATGCTATAATTCTTATGTAAAATTTTTATAAGGAGGACACTTTATGGTAGAAGAAGTTAGAAGACAAGTTTTTGAACTTTTAAATAGTGATACTTCTGGTCACAATATGGATCATATAGACAGAGTTTTAAAGCTATCTTTAAAATTTGCAGAGCACGAATGTGCAAATACGGAAGTTGTTTCTTTAATTGCTTTATTGCATGATGTAGATGATTATAAGCTATTTGGAAAAGAAAATGCCCAAAACTTAACCAATGCTAGAAAAATTATGGATAATTGTAAAATTGATGCCAAAACACAAAATTTAGTCTTATCTTCTTTAAAATGTATTGGTTACAGTAAATTATTAAAAGGTTTTAGACCTGAAACACTTGAAGGAAAAATAGTTTCAGACGCTGATATGTGTGATGCTTTGGGTGCTAATGGTATTATACGAGTATATACATATAGTATGAAAAATAAAAGACCATTTTTTGATAAAAATATTTTCCCAATTGAAAATATGACTGCTGATACATATACAAGTAAATGTGCTGATACCAGTGTTTGCCACTTGTTTGAAAAGATATTAAAACTTAAAAATTTGATGCTTACTGATTCGGGCAGAAAAGAAGCTGAATCTAGACATCAAATTATTGTTGATTTCTTATATCATTTATTTGAAGAAGAAAATGCTCCTGAATGGACTGAATATTTGAATAATTATTTAAAATTAAATTAAATTTGAAAAATATGTTTATTGAAGAATAAAATTTTCTAAGTAGTTTTTGCACTTAAAAAATTTTATTCTTGTTTTTTATACTTATTATTCATTTATAATTTTCAATATATCATATACTTTATTAATTGGAAGACCCATTACTGCCCAATAGTTTCCATTTATCTTTTCAATGAATACACAGAATTCTCCTTGGACTGCATATGCTCCTGCTTTATCAATTGCTTTTCCTGTTGCTATCCAGTTTTTTATTTCTGTATCTGTCATATTTTTAAAGTGTACTTCTGTTATATCGCAGTCTAAGTATTCTTCATATTTTCCGTTTCTTTCTACTAATATTGCTAAACCTGTTATTACTTGGTGTTTTGTAGCATTTAATTCTTTTAGTATTTTAAATGCATCTTCTTCGTCTTTTGGCTTTCCATATATTTTATTATCTTTTATAACCATTGTGTCTGAACCTATAACTACTCTATCTCCTGATGTCTCTTCAAATACTTTTTTTGCTTTTATATATGATAGCCTTTTTGCTTGCTCCTGTGCATTAAGACCCTCTTCTAATATTTCATCTGCATTACTTACTATTACTTCATACTTTAAGTTTAACATGTCCATTAATTCTTTTCTTCTTGGTGATTTTGATGCTAGTATTATTTTCATTTTTCTTTTTGTTTGCTTCTAATCGCAAAACTCCTCCTTTTTATTTATATATTTTTAGTATACATACATTTAGGATAATTACTACAACCTAAAAATTCTCCCCTTTTTCCTTTTCTTCTTTTCAAATTGCTCCCACATCTGGGGCATTTTCCTATATTTGATATACTATCTTTATATTGTATATAATGTTTAACATTATAGTTATGATTTTTTATTGCTTCTTCATTTGTAATTGCATTTTCCATTATTGTTTTATATATATTATCTATATCAGCGTAACTGAGTATATTTTCTTTACTTTTTATAAATGTACTTAATTGGTTGTCATATAAAACTGTACTTTGTATATCTATCTTTAATTTGCATCTTCTTGTAAATACTACTATTGGATAAACTTTATCTGTTACTCCTTCTAATACCTTTTTTACAATTTCTGCATGCCCATAATTTTGATGTATTGGATTTTTAAAATTGAAACATTTTTGATTTAGATACTGCTTCCACTCAGTAGATTTTTCTTTTCCATAAATTATTCCTCCATAATTTTTAGTTTCTAAAACAAATACTCCATGTTCAGTTATAGCAATATGATCTATTTGCCTACTCTTACCATTATCATTAATCATTATATTATTTATTATATACTTATATCCACTAATATTCTCTAATTGCTTTTTTACTATTTTTTCTCCACATTTTCCTTTATATTGTGGTGATTTTAATTTTAATACTACTAGAATTAGAACTAAAACTATTATTACTATTATATACATTGTCTTTCTCCTCTTTTGTGCTTATTTTATAAGTATATCATTATATATCAATTATTTGAATACTTTTTGTAAAAGTTTCACATTATTTTTATAATTAAACTTATCCATTCCTTATATTTTCCAATAGATTTTTCAATATTTATAATAATATTACAAATTATAGTTTTTAAAAATAACTTTTTTACATTTTTCTATTTACAATTTAAAAATAATATGATAAATTAGTGTACATAATTTAATCAAAATTTTTGCATCTTTACATTTTCCGTAGTATAATAATTAAATATAAAAAAAGAAAAGAGGTTATTTTATTGACAGCTAATGAAATTTTAAAGAAATACTTTGGCTATGATAATTTTAGAACTGGACAAGCTGAAATTATTAACCATATTTTAGAAAAGCAAGATTGTTTGGGAATTATGCCTACTGGCGCTGGTAAGTCTATTTGTTATCAAATTCCTGCTATGATTTTTGATGGTATAACTGTTGTTATTTCACCACTTATATCACTTATGAAAGACCAAGTTGATAGCTTAAATCAAGTTGGTATTCCTGCTACTTATATTAATAGTTCTTTAACTGAAAATGAATATTTGCAAACTATTCAAAATATTTATCATGGAATGTATAAAATTATTTATGTCGCACCTGAAAGATTTTTTTCGGATACTTTTATTGGTATGCTTAATTTTTTAAATGTTTCTATGGTTGCGATTGACGAGGCTCACTGTGTCTCTCAGTGGGGACATGATTTTAGACCTAGTTATTGTGAAATTTCTAAAGTTATTAGTAGTTTGAGTAAAAGGCCTATTATTGTTTCTTTTACAGCTACTGCTACTCAAGTTGTTAAAGATGATATTATTAAATTATTAGATTTAAAAAATCCTTTTATTTTGACTACTGGTTTTGATAGAGAGAATCTTTATTTTAGTGTTCAAACACCTGAAAGTAAAAAAGAGTTTTTGCTAAATTTCTTAGAAGAACATAAGAATATGGCTGGAATTATTTATTGCTCTACTAGAAAAACTGTAGATGAAGTTTACGAAAGGCTTTTGGCCTATGGTTATAAGGTTTCTAAGTATCATGCGGGAATGAGTGAAAAAAATAGAAGCTTTTCTCAAGATGATTTTGTATATGATAGAACTGAAATTATGGTTGCTACAAACGCTTTTGGAATGGGAATTGATAAATCTAATGTGAGGTATGTTATTCATTATAATATGCCTTCTGATTTAGAAAGTTATTATCAAGAAGCTGGTCGTAGCGGGCGTGATGGAGATAAGGCTGAGTGTGTATTACTTTTTAGTAGGGCAGATATTGTTACAAATAAATTTTTAATTGAGCATTCTTCTGAGAATAATCATACTAATGAATATCAAAAGCTAAATGATATTGTAGATTACTGTAATACTAGTAAATGCCTTAGAAGTTATATTTTAGAGTACTTTGGCGAAACACCTAATTTTAATAATTGTAAATTTTGCTCTAATTGTGATTCTGAAATAGAAATAACTGATATTACTACTGATAGTAAAAAGATTCTTTCTTGTATTAAAAGAATGAATGAGCGTTTTGGTGCTGGATTAGTAGCTGATGTGCTTAAAGGCTCTAAATCCGCAAAAGTTAAATCATTTGGTTTCGATTCACTTTCTACTTATGGAATTATGAGTGAATATAGCAAAGATACTATTAGAGACTTAATTTCATTTTTAGTTGCAGAAGGGTACATTAAGAGTATTGGCGATAAATACCCTATTTTAACTTTAGATATTAAAGCAAATGATGTTTTATTTTCTAATACACAAGTTGTTATTAAGAAGAAAATTGAAAGAATTTTAAAACCCGAAAAGAATAGTAAATATGACTTTGAAAGTTTACCTTTTGACGTTAAGTTATTTGAAATACTGCGAGAACTTAGAATGGAAGTAGCCGTCAAAAATAATGTTCCACCTTTTATCATATTTGCAGATGTTTCTTTAAAACAGATGTCCACATATTACCCAACAGATGTGGATAGTATGCTTAAAATAAGTGGAGTTGGCACATTTAAATTAGAAAAATATGGTGATGTTTTTATAGATGCTATTAGAGATTACGTTACAGAACATGAAATCAAAAAATCTTATATTTTAGAAAAACCTAAAAATAACACTACTTCTACTCCTAAAATTGATACTAAATTAGTTAGCTATGAACTTTATACTAAAGATGGCAAAACTATTAAAGAAATTTCTGAAGTTAGAGGGCTTACTGAAAGAACTGTGGAGCAACATTTGTTAGATTGTTATGAAAATGGTATGGAAATTAATTTAGAGAAAGAAGTTAATACTAACTTTGAAAATGAAATTTATACTGCTATTAATAAATGTACTTCTGGTAAATTACGTGAAATTAAAGATATGCTTCCTAATGAAGTTAGCTATTTTGATATTAAATATTATATTATAAAGATAAATATTAATTAATTTTTAATGTACCAAAAAAATTAAAATAGCAATTTTTTTTGGTACATTAATTATACATAAATATTCCCCTTTTATCGGAAATTCAATGAGCTTTTGATATTCTACTATATTTAAATTAATACTACAAGTAAATTTTAAATTTGTATCAAATGGTGTAATTTACATTCTACTATATTTAAATTAATACTCACATATCAAGAGCAGGATTTTGGTCATATCAATAATTTACATTCTACTATATTTAAATTAATACAATAACATTTCTATATACATTTATTTCTAATATTTTTATTTACATTCTACTATATTTAAATTAATACTTGGCAAGATGTTTTTGATAATTTAGAAAATTACGAATTTACATTCTACTATATTTAAATTAATACAGCATCATCCCAATAATCTAGTAAGTTTATTTCTGAATTTACATTCTACTATATTTAAATTAATACATAATTACTGTTGTGCAAATGAATGTATAACAAGTATTTACATTCTACTATATTTAAATTAATACTTCATACATATGAAAGTTTATTATCTCAAAAAAAATTTACATTCTACTATATTTAAATTAATACAAGAATGACCCTAACAATGCAACTAACTATACAGAAATTTACATTCTACTATATTTAAATTAATACATAAAGTTAGTACTATTAAATATGATTTAGATGGAGAATTTACATTCTACTATATTTAAATTAATACTCGACCAGAAGAAATAAAAGCTTCATCTGCAGTACAATTTACATTCTACTATATTTAAATTAATACTTAAAATACATAAAAATCTCCTAAATAAAATTAAGGATTTACATTCTACTATATTTAAATTAATACCAAAAAGTTCAATTTTCAAGTTATTTAAAGGTTCTTTTACATTTACATTCTACTATATTTAAATTAATACAGAATAAAAGAAGAATATACACTAAAAAGAGAAAAATTTACATTCTACTATATTTAAATTAATACTAAATTGTAATTTCTCCACCTGTACTATTTATATGAAAATTTACATTCTACTATATTTAAATTAATACCAGGATTTATACATTTGTTACATACTGCGATACTTATTTCATTTACATTCTACTATATTTAAATTAATACAGAGATATTAATACAGGCTTAAGGCTTACATCTTCATTTACATTCTACTATATTTAAATTAATACAATAGGCAATTCATACCTAATTGGTACATAGAAGAATTTACATTCTACTATATTTAAATTAATACCAGATTTTATAAGAGAAAAAAATCAATTTTTAGAAAATTTACATTCTACTATATTTAAATTAATACCTGATTCAAATACGCCATCTTATATCAAGCTTTTCAGTCTTGCTTTCTGTCTATCTACTCATATATGCTATCATATTAAGTATAAAAGTTCAATATTTTTGCTCAAATCCTTTTATTCCAACGTTTTTTTCTTCTGTCGTACCCCTATACTTTTTACGCTAATACACATCGACAGATATTTTATAGAAAGTTAGATGTTTTATCTTCTTCTATTTTTCCTAAAAATTCTTTTTCTAGCCACTTTTGGCTTCTACTTTTAAATAAAATTACGCTATCTTTTTCTTCTCTTATATACTCATCTAATTCTGCTTTTAACTTTATCGCTTGTGATTCTAATAATTCCCCTTCAAATACGGAATTTTGAATGTGTACTAAGTATTTTTTACATGTTTTGAATACTTTTCTTAATACTCTTTGCCCTTCTTTTTCTTCTAAATTAATATCATATACTAAAATTACATACATATTACCACCATATTTTAAACCCTTCATATGGTATATCTTCTGTAAAATATTTTATTAATTTGTATAGCTCTAGCCTCATTAAATATTCATATGTTACTTCTCTTCCTAACTTTTTATGTTTTATTGTAGTTTGAAGCCTTTTATCTATTTCCTTTGTTATTTCTTTTCTTGCATTTTCTTTAATATATAAAAAGTTTAATCCTTTTTCAAAGTCTTTCTCTGTTATTTGCTTTTTGTTTAACATTGAAAATATTAATCTATCTGCTAAAATTGGTTTAAATATTTCTGATACATCTAAGCAAAGTGAAAATCTCCTTTCTGATGGCTCATGTAAATAGCTGATTGTTGGATTTAATTGGGTTTTATATATTTCACTTAATACTCTAGTATATATAATTGTATTAACATATGATATAAGAGAATTTATTGCATTATCTGGTGGATTCTTTACCCTTTTTTCAAACTCTATATCTTGATTTATTATTGTATTCCAAGATGCATAATAACTTTTTCTAATATTTCCCTCTATTCCCATTAACTCTTGTACATTTTTACATTTAGGTATTTGTTTTCTTAAATATTCTATTTCTTGCATATACACACTTAAATCTTTTCCTCTATTGTTATAATATACTAAATTTCTATAAATATTATAAGCTGCCGCTTCTATAAATGCTTTTGCTACCTCCAACCTCTTTTCTTTATTTGTATAACTTTCCACTTGCTTAACTAACAACTTACCTGATACTAGTTGCTCTTTTGGATAATATGTACCTGTATAAAAACCATAATAGTTGAAAAAGTGAACTGAAATGCCATATTTTCCTAAAAAGTTTAATAAACTTGTATTAAAATCAAATTCTGTCATAACATAAATATCATCTACCCTCTCTATTGGTATAGATTTTTTAGTATTATCTTTATATACGATTTCTAAAGAATTATCCTTCCTTTGTATTCTTCCACTTTTATATAAATAATAAGATTGTTTCATTTTCTCGCCTCCTATACATAGCACAAGTCATAGTATGAACATTTTTTACAAATCTTTTCATTAAGCACTTCTGGTGGATTTTCTTTTGTTACTATTTCCTGTATATTTTTTATTACATTCTCAATTATTTCTACATCCTCTTTTTCTAATACTATTTCTTTTGTCTGCCTCAATAATGGATAGTCTATTTTTGCCTCTAATGTTTCTACTCCTTTTTGTTTTAGATAATACATATAATATTTTAATTGCCAAATTCCCGCTTCTTCTATAGCTTTCGTCTTTTTTACCTCATGTAGTACAGCTCCATCTTTTATGAAATCTATATTTATTGTATTGTCTATTAATATTGATTTTTTCTCTCTTTTATAACTTGTCTCATCTATAGTTTTGCCTATTGATACTAGCTCACTATTTTGCTCCATATTTATTTCATTAGCAAAGTACCATAGCTTTCTTTGGCATATGAAATAGTAATATATCATAACTCCTGTTATATTCAAATTTACTTACCTCCTACAAACTTCTGGATTCAATATCATCTTCTAAACTCTGTTTTAATACTAAGCCCACTTCATTTGAATATTTAGTATCAATACCTTTTATATCTTCTAAGCCTATACTAAACATTCTGCCTTTTAATAATCGTGCTTGGTTAGAAGATATACTAGTAGATAATTTTTCTATTTTCTTTCTTAATTTTCTTTTTTCTTGATATGTTTTTGCTAAGTTATATTCCTCAAATAGTTCTTTATTATCATCATATATACTTTTAGGAATAACTTTTACATTTTCTATATTTCTCAATATTTTTTGTGCATCTTTTTTGCTTGTTTCATAGTCCATTATATTATTTAATATTTCCATTCCTTCTTTAAATGCTTCTATAAATTTTGTCCCCTCTAAGTTTTCTTTTGAATATAATATATCTACCATCTTTACTTTGTCTTCTTCTGATAGTATTTGTTCATTGTAGTCTTCTAATAATTCTATACTCTTTTCGTAAATTTCTTTATCATATATATAACCTACTCCTGTTACTTCTTGTGTATAAATATGTACATTACATTCTTCTTTTTGCCATTCTCTTTTTCTGTAACATCTTCCTAACCTTTGAAATAAACTATCTAATGTACTCATTTCTGTATATAAATAGTCAAAGTCAATATCTATTGAAGCTTCTACTATTTGCGTAGTTATCCATATTCCATTATTACTTGCTTTTTCAAACTCTTTTATCTCTCTTTCTTTTGCTTCTCTATCTATTCCTATAAATCTAGAATGTAACGTATATACATTATCTGTCTGTTCCTTTATTTTATTGTATAACTCAATTGCTTTATCTACTGTATTTACAATAACTAATACTTTACTATTTTTTGATTTTTGTATTATATTTTCTATGTCGTCTGTAATTTGTTTATTCTCTAGTTTTATTTTATGCCTTTTTGTATCACTCAAAAATTGTTTACTTTCAAATGGTACTCCCATTTCTATTAATTTTTCTCTATAAATTCTAGGTAATGTAGCTGTCATTACTAAAAATTTACCACCTATTTTATTTATCATTTCTAAGCCTTTTAATATTACTGCTACTATTTCTGGTGAATATGCTTGTATTTCGTCTATAATAACCTTTGAGTATGCCAGAGTTGCGTATACTTTTTCATAGCCTTTGTATTTAAAAACAAATGGAAAAATTTGGTCTATTGTACATGTTGTAATTTTTTTAGATAAGTTTTTTGCTTCTTCATTTTGAAAATAATTGCTTTCATAGCTATTGGTTTCTTTACTTTCTAAATAGTCTAATGCTGAAGAATGTAAAAGCCCTGTATTTTTATATTTATATTCTTCTACTATTCTGTCATAAATAGCATTTATACTAATACGAATTGGTAGCGTAAAGAATGTTTTATTTCCATTAGACCATAATAACCCTCCTTCTGTTTTTCCCATTCCCGTTGAGCCTATTATAATTAAATTTTCTGATTGATTTTCTCTGCAATACTTTTGTAATTCATTTTCTTTAAAGCCTTTTTCCTCCATTATTTGTTCTACATTTTCACTTACTTTTTCATCTGTAATATCTTCTATATTTACATGTGCAGAAGCACTATGGTCTAGCCTATGTAATAGACCTTTTTGCATACAACATTCTATATACTCTGCATCATTGTGAGTTATTCTTTGCCTTCCTTCTAAATATCCAATATAGTAACTATCTGGATTTTTATTCAAAGTTATTTGTAATTCTTCTTCAATTTCATTTATTCTAGGTTTTATATCTTCTTCTATTATTTTTTCTATTAAGTCTTTATTTAAAGAAACATATCCTCTCTCATGATGAAATGCAATTACTTGAGTTAATATTTTTTCTTCTTTTTCTGATAATTTCATAATTTCTTCTAAAGGTATAAATAATGGTGATAATTGTTCATGTTTTATTTCATTGTTAAAATTAGTTTTTATAGTAGGTTCTCCTAATTTTTGTAATATCATATTTTGAAATGGCGTATATGCTTTTCCTATATCATGGTACATACACTCTAGCTCTAACATTTTCCAAAACTTTTCTTTTTCTATATTTTTATTATTTAATATTTCTTCTCCATAATTTTCCTTTAAAATTTTTAATCTTTCTAATAATTCATTTGTATGCTCTTTTATTGTTTCTTTTGGTTTTGATTTTGCATATAACATATTTTATCCTCCTTATATATAAAGAGGTCTGCATTTTCAATTTTGCAAACCTCTTTAATGTTCTATTTATAAAAATAAATAAAGTCTCCATCTTTATCTTGCATTGCACTTCTAAATTGTACATTGTTATTTTTCTCTATATATGTTACATTTACTTTCTCCCATTTTCTTAGCTCATTTTCTATTTTATATACAGTGTTTAGTCTATATTTTATACCTGGTACTTCTTTGTTTGGTACATATGCACTATGATTTGCTATGACTCTGAATGCTTCTTTTGGCTCTGATATTATTTTTATATCGTCTATTCTTACTAAGTCTTCATTTCTTCCTAATGTTATTGTTTCTTTTCCTTGAGATAAATTTTCATATAATTTTTCAATTATATTATCTTCTGCTTGTACATGTATTATTAAATTTATATCCAATAGTTGATGTACATTTCTTGGCATTGCTGTTACTTGGCCATTTGACTTATACATTCTTAAACTTTGATAATTAGAAAATATACTATCATATTCTCCTTGTATAGATATATTCATATCAAAGTATTCTCCGTTTTTTGCTTGCAATGCTTTGTGTAACATTCCTATAACAGTAGAATATGGTGGTAGTGGATATGTTTCTGCCACTTTAAATGCAAATGGCTTTTTATAACATGCTGTTTCTTGATATAGTTTTAATTTTAATATTTTCATTTTTTTATTCCTTTCTTTAGGAATTATTTGTAATATTCTTTTACTTGATTTTCTAAGCTTTCAAAGAAGTTTTGCACATTTTGTACTTTTCCTGTGAATAATTCTTTTATTTCTTCTTCGTTTTCAAATTCTCCATTTACTATTCCTAAGTTTGTATCTTCTTTTATTTCTTGCTCTCCTAATTTTAATCTCATTGTGTCTTCTATTAATTTTGTATTTATAGTAAATTTACCATTTTTTCCTGTTATATTTACTCTTCCTAAGAAGAATGGTGAGTTAATACAATACATTCCTCCTATTATAAATAATGGACTTAAGTTTTCTTCTCTTCCTCTTATTTCACGATTTAATATTTTTAGTATTTCTAATAATTGGATTACCCTATTTGCTTTTTCTTCATTAGAAATTTCTACTTTTCCATCTATTCCTATTTTTTCTAAATCAATTGTTACTGTATATGTATAATAACTAAAATGTTGTTCTATATTTGCTAAGTTTGGAAATTCTCCTATTCTATCTGCTAGGCCTTTGTTATTTAAAAAGTCCATATCTGCTTTATAGTTTTCTAATGAAATGGCATTACTTAACCTAACTGCTGCACTTCTTATATTAGAGCCTCCTAATTCTTCGTCTGTCTTTTTTGAAGTTTTCATATATCCAAAAAGATCCATTTCTTGTGAATCTTCTATGCTTAGGTTTTCTTTAAATTGTACTGTTCCTTTTGATTTATCTACTACTTCTAAATTCCAATTATATAGTTTATTTCCAAGCCTTGCTATGTCATATCTTAGTGCTTGTCTTGATGCAAATGTATATACACTTCCATCTCCTCTTGATAATTTTTTAAGTTCTGATATATTTCCTATTCCTTCTCCATAGTTTAAGCTTTGTGCTTTAAATATCATTGTTATTGATAATCCTTTTTTATTCATGTTTATTTTCCTCCTCTTCTTTTTTATATCTTTCTGATGCTAATCCTGATAAATAGCTATGTCCTATATCTTCAAATGCTAGTCCTTCTTCTTTCATACTTTCTATGAATATTGGTGATACACTTTTTTCTATTGAAATATGTAATCGTATAACAATATCCATAAATTCATTTCTATCTCCTTGTTTTATACAATTTAGCATTCTATATATATAACCATCTAATTTATTTTCTATTTTTTTATTTATAAATTCTTCTCTAGTTGATATTCCCATCTTATATAGTGCTCCTAGTTTTTTGTTATTTTCTTTTATTGTCTCTTCCATATCATTTTCTCCTTTCCTTAACATATTTAAATTCATTCTTACTTTTGTTGCATAATAAGAATCTACATTATTTTGTATTTTTTGTTTAAAGTTATCTCTAATTTTATTATTTATATCTATTGATATATCTTTATTTTTTAATATGTGGTCTACTATTTGTATACGATATTTATAGTCATATATTTTGTTTAAGCTTTGTTCAGCATACTTAGTAAAAAATATTGCTACTGGTCTTGTTATATTAAAGTATTCCATTCTGCTATATGATAAATATTCTGCTTCAAATTCTACAACAAATATATTTTGTAGTTGCCAATTACTTATTTTCTGGCTTTGCCCTACTATATTTACTATCATTTCTGAATATGGGTTATAGTTTGCCATATCCTTTTTTGATATTTCTTTAAAATAATTATTTGTTTCTAATAAGTTTTGTACATTTGTATCATAATTTACAAAGCTATATATTGTTTTTTCTTTATATGCTCCATTTTCTTTTACTGTTTTTATAATAGAAGTTATTCCTGCTGGTATACAAAATAGTATTAATTTACACATATCACAAATAGGTAGTTTTGCATTTTGGTTCCAGAAAAAATTTGGCATATTATCACTACTTACTGCTAATGGTATAAAGTTACTTTCTGAATATTGATTAGTTATAACTTTATTATTTTCACACATTGAACAGTTTGAAAATGCTTTATTTTCTATGTATTCTTTTATTTCTTCTATTGATTTATTTTTTTCTATTTGTTTTTGTACATTGTTATATATTTTTATTATTTCTTTTGTTAATAAGTTTTGATCTTTTTCTTTTAATATATTTTCTATTTGTTCTACTGTGTATTTATTGTCTATTATTTCTTTTAAAAAGCCTGTCTCTACAATGTTACTTATATAATCTTTATACATTATTTGTTTTTGCTCTTCATAACTAAGTGCAGATTTTACTACATTTAGAAATGATGGCTGGCCGTAATAAGAATTACTTAATATACTTTTGAATAAATTCATTGTTAATTTTTGATTTATACTTTGTTTTTCTAAATTTATTTTTATAATATCTTGTATTTCTTCAAGTTTATAAATATCTTCTTTTTCTTTTATTTCATCTATTGAGTTCATTACTTGTAATATATTTTCATACGTTTCTTCGTCGAATTTCTTAATTTTATTTAGTTGAATTTTTAT
Source organism: Clostridia bacterium (assembly GCA_022791325.1). Classification (GTDB taxonomy): domain Bacteria; phylum Bacillota; class Clostridia; order TANB77; family CAG-508; genus UMGS1663. Next base: position 12,237 of record JAAVYV010000066.1, on the reverse strand, counting down.
TGTGTCTTTAAAATACTTTTTTTGAGTTTTTATTATTTCATTTATTTTATTTCTTTCTTCTTTAGTTATTGGTTCTTTTTCTAAGTTTTGTTTTATTATTTTTAAGTTGTTTTCTATTCTTTGCAATGTTTTTTCTGCAACATTATATTGTTTAAAGAAATATTCAAAATAGTCGTCTGCAAAGTTTGATAAGCTGTCACTTTCTAGTTCTATATAATTATCGTTTATTACTAGCTTACTCTTATCTTTAAATATTCTATGAAATCCAATTAAGCCTGCATTGTAGAACCAATCCTGTAAGTAAATTTTTATTTTCAAATTTTTTCACCTCCTATTGTATTATTTCGAATAAACCAAATCCCATTGCTTTTTTGCTTCCTATCCCTGCTTTATATAGATATTTTAGTAACTCTATATTTCCATGTAATTCAAATATTCCTAATGAACATTCAATCATTTTTTCATAAACGGGGATTATTATTTTTTTTGCGTCAATTGGTGTTATTTCAAAGTTATTTAATAATTGTATATTTAAGTTCTCTGCAATTAGTTGTTCTTCTATGTTAATTCTTATATATTTCTGAAATTCTTCTCTGTTATATGCATAGTACATATCTTTTAATGTTGTTTTTTCATGGTTTCTACATATAATAGGACTTGACATTTTTATTATTATTTTGCCTTCATTTATTTCTCTTTCTTTTAGCATTATTATTGATGTTAATTTCATGGAATTTTTGTTTAGTGGGAATTTTTGAAATCTTTGTTTTACAAATGAATTGTATAAATGTAATCCATAAATATAATTGTATGCGGAAAATACAATTGAAAATTGATTATCTTGCATAGTTATTTCTTCTTTATCAAATTTTGGATTTGATAGGATAGGTGCAAATGTGAATGTTTTTTTGTTGTTATTGTTGTATATTTCTTGAAATAAATTTTCATCATATGATTGCAAAGCGTGCTTTATCCAGCTTATTATTGATTTTCTGTATTGTATGTCTAGTTTATTATTTTCTAATTGGAATATTAGTTTTAACCTCATACCCTTCCTCCTTTCTTGTATTTTTGTCGTTTTATACATTATAAAGTATTATTTTTAAGAAATTTGTCGAATTTTGCGAATTATTTGTACTTTTTTAAATTTATTTAATAATAAAAAATAGAATATATCTAATTGATTTAGATTATTCTATTTTTTTAAAATATTATTTTAAATTCCACTTTTCTTCTTTAAAACCTATTAATATTTCTCTTTCGATTATTAATATCGGTCTTTTTATTAGCATTCCATCACTTGCTAACAATTGTATCTTTTCTTTATCTGTCATGTTTAGTAATTTATCTTTTAAGTTCAAGTCTTTATATCTTAGTCCACTTGTATTAAACCATTTTTTTATATCTTGTCCACTTTTTTGTACCCATTTAGTTAGTTCTTCTACTGTTGGTGTTTGTGTAACAATATTTCTTTCTTCAAATTTAATGCTATTTTCTTCTAGCCATTTTTTTGCCTTTTGGCATGTACAACATTTTGGATATTGTATAAATATATTCTTCATTTTATTTTTCTCCTTTGCCTTAATATATTTTGCTTTCTATTATACCTAACCTAGTATATACCAACTAAAAAATATCCAAATGCATTACCTACATTTACATTCCACTATACTTAAATTAATACTTAAGTAGGAGGAAATAAAAATGAAATTTAAAGTATTTACATTCCACTATACTTAAATTAATACTTTAGTCTTTTATTCATATCCGTTTGTTCTTCTCTAATTTACATTCCACTATACTTAAATTAATACCAAGTTTAAATGGAAGCAAAAATATTTTAAATATAATTTACATTCCACTATACTTAAATTAATACTAGATAGATTGCAATATCTAGTCAAGTACTCCGTAATTTACATTCCACTATACTTAAATTAATACTGTATATTAAATCCAAATCTTTTTCCACCAAAACCATTTACATTCCACTATACTTAAATTAATACTATGATATATCACTAATTAAACATACTATATTTGGATTTACATTCCACTATACTTAAATTAATACAAATTTTAATTAAACTGTAAATTTAATTTATATATAAAATTTACATTCCACTATACTTAAATTAATACGCAAATTTCCCTATTGACGAAATAAAAAACGCAACTGTATTTACATTCCACTATACTTAAATTAATACACATAGCTATAAAACAATTAAAGGAGATTTCATAGATATTTACATTCCACTATACTTAAATTAATACTGTGACATATTAATGGTAGACCATTATGGAACTAGCATTTACATTCCACTATACTTAAATTAATACTTTTTAAGTTTTACGTCTATATTTTAGACGTTTGCTATTTACATTCCACTATACTTAAATTAATACTTAGAACTTAGTAAGCAAGACGATTTAATAGAAGAGATTTACATTCCACTATACTTAAATTAATACGTTATGTTTTAAACGGTACGAATTGGTCTTATTCAAAATTTACATTCCACTATACTTAAATTAATACATCACCCCAAAAACACTGCTTCTATCAAGTCTTTTAGACACCTCTTCTGTCTATCTACTTTAATATAATATCATACTAATTGTATAAACTCAATGTTTTTATTAAAACTGCCTTTTTTCAGGGTTTTTGTATTCTGTCGTTCCATAGTGTTTTTTACATTATTATAGGTCGACAGATTTTTACTATATCTTTCCTTCGATTTTATTATATTTTTCATTACTAATACACATTATTAAATTTATTCAAATTATAAAGTATAAAATTTATTTTCTTATTGTATTAATTTAGTTCTATCCCTTATTCAAACTCAATAATAATCTTGTTCTCATTTTCATCTATTTTCCAATATGACTCTTTCTTATTTTCTCCTTTATAATCATAGTAGCCTGCGTCTTTGTATATTTCTGTAACTCCACCAAAATATCTTCTTTCATGATTTATATTTAATTTCTTTTGTTTTCCTTCTATCTCAACATTATAGCTTTTATATTTTTTTACTTTTTCAAATATTTCCGCTGGTATTGGTAATATTCTGGCTCTTATATCATTATTGCTTATTAATCTTATTATACAATTTTTCTTAAATTCTTCCTTATCATATCTTTTATCAGAATTATCTTTTATAGTGTTTCTTACTTTTTTTGCGGAAACTACTGGATTCCAGTCAAATATGTAGTCTCTTTCAGGATGCTCTATATAAAATCTTAATATTTGCTCACCATTAATTAAAATTATTTTCCTAAAACTATCATTCTCTGCTTCTTCTATTCCGCTTCCTGTAAATGCACTTGTTGTTATAAATATTCTTTTTTCATACGAAGATGTCCCTTTGAATTCTCTTATTTCTTTTACTGGCACTGTATTTTTATATCTCTTTGCTTGAATAATATATTTTTCAGGATCAATATCTAAGCTTAAAATTGAACTCTTGTATGCAATTAAATCTATTCCTTTATCCCCACTTCTCTTAGTTACTTTTATGTCCGTAAATCCTAAGTCTTCTAAAAACCTCTTAAGAAAAAATTCAAATTCATAACCAGTTCTAAAACATTCATAAAAATCATTTAACATTGAATTTGTTATTTCTACATTCATTTATTTTTTTATACCTCCTTTTTGAATATTTTACATATATTTACTACCTATTTTCCATTCTTTATTGAAATGATAGATGCCCTTGTATAAAAGCATTAGGAAGTATAAATTGCTTATCTCCATTTTTAAAGCTTACTTTTATTCGCGAACGTTTTTTGTTGATTGATATGACTTTTCCTTGTCCAAATTTTTCATGTTTTACTATGGTTCCTACTTGTACAGAATTTATCTTTTCTAATTGTTGCTCTATTTTATTATATATAAAAGTATTTTTCCCTTTCTTTAGTGTCTTTTCATCTTCATTATTTTCTTTAATATTATATATTTCTTCTATTATATTGTTAAATGGGTTTTCATTTTCCTTCATTGATTCTTGTTGATTATATAATAGTATTTCATATTCTTTTTTCTTTATTACTGTATCCCAACCACCAACAGTTTCATCTTTATCATGTTTATCTAATCCAGTATATGATAGGCTAGAGTCTTCATATCTTTTGAATTTGAATATTGCTTCATTCATTAAACTTGAATTGAATACCCCTATACTACAAAGTATTTCAAAATCTTTAGTACTTAATCCTGTTACTTTTTTGAATAAGTCCGGTTCTAATTGTGTAATAACATCTTGAAGCGATTTTTCTCTATAGTCTGTTAAATACATAAATACTGGTATTCTTGTTGCGAATTTTACTAATTTTTCTTGAACTTGTTTTCGTAGGGTCTTTGTCTCTTTTTCTTCCTCACTTAATTGTTTCTTCTCTATTTCTGTAAGTATCTCTGTCTCTGCCTTAGCTTGCTTTATTTTTTCTGAATGATTTATAATAGTTTCTAGTGTATTTGAATTAAGAGACCTAAAGCCTTCTATATGCATTAATGCTTCTAGTGCTTCTTTATTATCAATTAATCTTTTTAGTGTAGCATTGTCTACATTAACAAGCAATGCTGATTCCCATCTTCTTGCTAATAAAGTTGCCGATGTTCCTGCCATTGCAATATCTAAAACATCTTGTGCATTTATTGGTTTCATTGTAGAACCATCATAAGCTAGTACTGGTAAAAAATTAATAAATTCTGCTACACTTTTCTCTGGATCACTTTCATATGGGTCTAGTTGGCAACTATAATCAGATATCTCTTTTAATGCTCTTTCTAATGCAAAGTCAAATATATAACATTCTTCTTTCATTATTTCTTTTTCGCCCTTATCATTCATAATTTCCCATGGTGATTGAACTCTAAAAGCAGTTTGGAAATATGTCTCTGGACTTTTTAAGTTTCTAAGCATAAATACTCCTGACCATGGCTTAACAGTTACTCCTGTTGTTAATTTACCGCATGATAATGTAATTGTTTTCGTTCTTAATGGATCATCCATTGCTGACATTACAGGATTTAACGCATCAATGCCTATTCCTGCTTTTGTTCCACTACAATTAATTATTTTATAATCATGATAAAAAGTATTTTGACTCTGTTCTAATAAATTTTCCATTGCATCACATGAGGCAACATTTGGTAAATACCAAAGTGTATGTTGCAATACATTTAATAATCTAGTATCTGAAAATGGCATAGGTGGCTTTCTGTCTTTTCCTAATTTCAAGTCATCCACACTTGATGGAAGGAATGACCCCCTTATTAAGTCTAACCATTTTTGTACTTCATTTTCATATTTAAATTTTGCATCTTTTCCTTTTCCCTCTGCTGAGAAAAATACGTTTAGGTCAAATTCATTAAATTCTCCTTGCATCGCTATTTGAGTAATGCTATCTGGAATTTTATATGTCATTATAACCATTTTAGGTAGAGATAAATATGGATTATTTGAACCTATCCACTCTTTCTTTGCCCTTTGTTCATCAGAATATGTCCAACTATAAATTTGTTCTTCTATAAATTCACCTGAGTTTAATGCTCTAAATGGTGTTCCTGATAAAAACAAGTAATAATCTGTAGTGATAGGTAAAAAGGATTCATTATATGCGTTGTCTGCCTCTTCTCTTTTATATTTTTCATAGTCGAAATCTGATTCTTTTTCTTCATCTGATTTTTCAAAAAGGTTTGAGGCTTTTTCTCTCCATGCACCATAATGATATTCATCAAATATAACTAAATCCCATGAAGTTGTATGTATGAATTCATTTTTTGCTTTTATCCCTCCATTTTCATTAGTTCCTAATAAGTCTTGAAAAGAACCAAATACTACTATTGGCTGTTCTTTATCAGCTTCTTCAAATTGCTTATCTATACTTTTTTGATTCCATTGTGCATCTTTATTAGAGATAAATTGCCATCCTTCAAAATCAATATGAGTTACTAGGTCATCTGCCCACGCTGATTCAACCGCTGGTTTAAAGGTAAGTATTAATATTTTTTTTAATTTCATCCTTTTTGCTAATTGATAGGCAGCAAACGTTTTTCCAAAACGCATCTTTGCATTCCATAAAAATTTAGGGTTATAAGATTTTTCATTTTGTTTTGTACTTATAAAATACTCCATTGTCCTTTTTACAGCTCTTTCTTGCTCTGGTCTCATTTTAAAATCATGTATTCTTTCTTTAGAATACCTAATTCCTGTTTTTAGCTCTCTTATAGCCACTTTCACATCATCAACACTACATTTAAACCATTCGTTTACATCATTATCTTCATTATATTGTATAAATCCGTTTCTTCTTAATATTCTATGAATATCTTTATCTGTAAAAACAGTTCCATCTGAGCATACACAAGGTTCTTTATATAATATTCTATATTTTACAGCACTTGCATGCAATTGCTCTTTTATCCTTTCATCTACATTTCTTTCTGTATAACCTACTTTTATATATCCTTTATGAGATTTTACATCAACTAATTCATATACATATATTGTAGGATTTACTTGTGGCCTTGGTGGGAAAAATTCTTGGTTCATTATTTTTCACCTCCCATTGCTAATATATGACTTTCTATAAATTCAATTTCATCAGGAGTTAATTGGTATTTTGCATAAAGCTTTTCATCATTCCACTCTTGTGTAAAATCTTGTATAGGTATTAGTTCAAATGACTCCCTAGAAATATTTAAAGAGTGGCGATTGTAAAATAGTAGCGCTCTAAAAAACTTAGTTCTTATATAAGATAGGCAGTTTAATGCTTCTTCTTCTGTATCAAAAGTACCAATCTCTATAAATGTTTCTGTACATACAGTTCCTGGGAAGCCAACTATAATTTCTGGTGGTACTGTGGACGTTGTCATATACGCTTTTGAAAAATATAATTTAAATTTGTTTACGTCTCCTTTTAATTTTTCAACACTTTCGCGATCTACATAACCAATAACTCTTCTTGATCCACCTTTTTTGCCTTTTACTCCATATATTTTTAATTTATTTTCATCTTCTTCCATAGATAATTTAGTACTTGGATATTTCTCTGGATCATTAAATAAGTCTGAATAATATCCAAAAGGATTTCTTGCAGAACATATTTTACTGAATTTTTCTTCATTATAACTAGCTGCTTTCTCAATTATTGTCATTTGATTATAATCTCTAATTACTGTTTCTGATAAACCATTTTTTAAAAATCTTTTAGATGTGCTCTCTTCTCCACTAAATGATTTATAGTGATATTGGCATTCTCCATTATAAGATTTATCCCATAAAAAGTAATTTACTCCCCCATCTAGATGTATCCCTGGGAAGCATTCTTTTGCATCTTCATAATCATATATATATTTTATTCTTGTATCTTCCATCATTTCATTTCTAAAATTGTCTAGTCCTTTTCCACCTTTCATCCATCTTGAAGGTACAATCATAGCAATATATCTTGGGTTTAGCTTTTTAGCTTGCTGTATAAATATATGATATATTGGTCTTGCACTATCTCCTGTTCCTCCACCATCACTTAATTGATATGGTGGATTTCCAATAATTACGTCAAATTTCATATTAAACAACTCCTCTGGTTTATCTGTATGTATAAATTGATATGCATATGTTTCGAAATCTTCTCCTCTTTCATATACACTTTTATTTGCATCACAATATTTGCATTTTCTATTCGCCCATGTATGTTTTACTCTTTTATATTGTATCCTTCCCTCTGGATTAGGGAATTTTACAATAGAATATTCTCCATTAGGCCATTTAGAGCAATACAAACTTCTTCTAGATAATAAACTTGTTAATTCTGTTAGGGAAATTCCATATAATTGTTTTTTGAAAATATGTTCTAATCTGTCATTTAAATTAGGAATTTGTTTTTCTAATCCAGTTATTAACCTTTTAGCAATTTCTCTTAAAAATACACCTGTTTTACATGATGGGTCTAAGAATGTTGTATCTGGATTTTCAAATATTTCCTGTGGTAACATATCTAACATTTTATTTACTATATCTGGAGATGTAAAAACTTCATCATTTGATAGATTTGCCAAACATGATAATACATCTGGATTATATACATTTTCTAATAGTTGATTTAGCATTCGAATTCCTCCTTATTACAAATTTTTTTATAGTGCGATATATATTGTTTTAAAAATTTTCCTTCTTCATCTATTGGATTAGCTTTTTGTATGTCTGTTCTATTAACTAGTTCATCTAATGTATAATCTTTTCTTTGCATCCTTGCATCATTAAATGGTAATGTCCATTCTGAAAATATTATCGGCTGTTCTATATCTTTTCCATTATTATCTACACATTTTAGTGTTATTGCATTTCCGCATACTATATTTCTAGTTAAAATAAATTTAGCAGAATTTATTGTGTTTTCATCATAATCTTTTTTACATGCTTGCTTATATTGCTTTTCCCAATATCTAAATAATCTTTCTCTACATGTTCTTGCATTGTCTTCTAACAATTCCACCCCATATATACTACCTAGTGCTAATAAAGAAAACCTTTCATAATCATAATTGCTTTTTCTATATTTTTTCTTTACTATATTTAACTTTCTTTTTAGTATTTCTATCAAAAAATTTCCATCTCCACATGCTGGCTCTAAAAATCTTGAATCTATCCTTTGTGTTTCTTCAATTACTAAATCACACATTGCACCTACTTCTTTCTCATCCGTAAAAACCTCTCCATGATCAGCAACTCTCTGTTTTGATTTTATCTGTTTAGCCATTTATACTTCTCTCTTTCCTTTTTACATTTAATATATTTCTTTTCTCTTTAAACAAACAATGAAATTATATCATAATAAAAGAAAAAATGCAGTATTTTTTGTGAAAAAACTACATTTTTTACTCGCATTTGGTTGTTTAATGTCTAATTATATTTTTATATCTATTTACTAAAATACTTTGTACCTATACGCTCATAATAACTTTCTTCATTGACATAATACGATTCACATTTATAAAATAACAAATCATGTAGACTTTTTGATTTACTTATATCTCCGCATAATAAACATTTTATTCTCATAGTTATACCTCATTTTCGTTTGTTTGTATTTTGTCATATATATACTAAAATAAGTTTTTATTATTAATCGTTACTAATCTACAATCTGCTTGCCCTACATTAAAGTAAAATATGTTTAACTTTGAACTATCTATATTAACATCTGTATATTTTTTATTATATTACTACTTTTTATTAATTTCTTAAAAAAATATCGCTTATAAACGATGTTTTTTAAGAAAAGCGATATTTTTTATTTGTTGTTTATAGCCTTATCTATTTCATGAAATAAAGCTGTTCTTTTTGCATATTCTGAATTTTTAAGTTCACTTATGAATCCATTTACTATTTTTGCTCCATCATTAAGCTTATTTATTGCTCCAACATAAGTTGCAGCTTTTCTATAATTGTCTCTACTCTTTTCTGTCGCCACTACTGCATAAAAACGGTCTTTAAAATATTTTAACAACTGATTGTTATAGCTGTCTTTTAAAAATTCAATATTTGCCATCAGTCTATATTCGTTATCTTTGTTAAATAATAATTTAAATAATTCTTCCTTATTATCTAAAAAAATATATATTTTCTCTAGTGTAATTACATCTTTCGTACTATTAATCATTTTATTTATATAATGGTCAAATCTATCTGTATTTTTTAAAGACATCAAATTACTTACATCTTTGTTATATAAAAAATCATAGTAGCAATATTGGTTATATATTTCATCATCTAATAGTTTTAAATAAAAATGATAATATATTTTTGCAATGTATTCGTTATTTAGATATTTTTCATTTTCTACTGTCTTATTAAAATTTTGATATAATTTATCGCAATCATCTGAATTCTCTATTATATAATCAACATATTCCATATATTTGCAATTTTTAACTAGTGATTTTGATATTTCTTGTAAATTATAATCATTTAGCAAATATATTGTAATTAACACATTTGATTTTGGAACTGTATTTTTTATACTATAATGCTTTAATGTATCAAAAAATGATTCTAGTTTTTTATTATATATTTCTATATTATTTTTAGTATTTTTATCTTTATAAAATAACGCTATCCATTTATAATTGTTGTATGTTGCTATTTCAGGATTTAAAATTACTTTATCTATATTGGCTTTCATTTCTTTAGTTGTATCATATATATTTGAAATTTTTTCTTTTTCATTTTTTGATAAAAGATTAATTGTATAATCTTTATTATTATAATCATAATCATGTGATAATTTATAAAAATTCTTATTAATTTTATCTAGTATTCCATGTATATTATTTTTATCAGAGCTGTATTTTTGAAATTCTTCTTTTAAATAATTATTAAATGTATATTCTTCGTTCTTCTTAAGTTCTTCGACTAAAATGTTTTTTGCTTTTTCTTCTGACAAATTATTTACAAAATCTGATAATAATTCATCAAAAAATATTGGTCTTATAAAATCACTTTCATATGTATTATAATTTCCATATCTATCATAATCGTAATAATCATCATAATAATCTTCGTCATATTCTTCGTATTCATCCTCATAATCGTTTTCTGCCCAGTCCTCATAATCTTTTAAATCTTCCGGAGAAACTGCGAAAAATAAAGCTACCATATGTTTGCATATAGTATTGCCATTAGCAAAAGGACAATCGCACAATGAACTTTTTGGATGCTTTGTATTGATGGATACATGATATGGCGTTTTTTTTGTTCCTTGTACTTCTCCTTCATACTCAAAATCCGATAATTGTATATGCGAAACTACATTTCCTTCTTTATAATAGTCATATCCTCTATATACTGTTCTATTACTTGCACTATTTAAAATACTCATTCTATTTCTCCTTCTTTTTTGTATACATATTATATCACATTTTTAGTTTTGAATAGATATTTTGTGTTATTTTTTGATACTTTTTGAATTTTATTGTCTCTTCGGGTTATGAGCGATATTTGACGGCTTTTTGTGAGTTTGTGAAAATTAGAGTTTTTGTTGGTATTTAGGTATTTATAAGGGTTTTGATTTGCTGAACATTTGTGCATTTTTAGGGCATTTTTGGAAAGGATTTTACCCAATTTTTACCCAATGGGTACAGGACGAATGTTTGTTGTATTTCGGCTCTTGTGGGTGCTTTTTGAAAATGAAAAATTTTAATTTTTGGAGGTAGATTTTTATGAGTAATTTGAGAGAGGTTAATAATGATATTTTGAAAGATTGGTTGGATTTTAGGGAGGATACTATTGCTGGTCTTACTTGTGCAGAAGATAAAAAACATTTTATTTGTTTTGAGGAAGTTTCTGAGAGAATTTTGAAGAATGTTCCTGAGCAGAATAAAAAGTATGTTGAGAAACAATTAAAACTACTTGATGATAATTTCTTTGATTATATTTGCTATTGGAATGAGAAGTATTATAGGAATGGGTTTTGTGATGGAGTGCAGCTGATTTGTGGATGTTTTGGAAAATAAAAAAGTACCGGAAGAATTTAATTTTCTTCCGGTTAATTTATAATCATAACAATTTAGAATAAAATAACTTTAAAATATTAATTACTTGCGATTACATACAGTTTAATTCCCAATGTATCAAATAACCATGTTTTAGTAACTCCTAATAATTCTAGTTGAGCATCCGTTACTTTATTTTTAGATACTCCTGGTTGAACAATGTATATATTCATTTTAGTTGAATATACTCTTGACATATTTATCAATGAATTAACTGTATTTTTATCACCTATTTCAAATCTGCTTGCCCCATTGTGTTTATTTTCTCTTAAATTTTCTCTTCTTAATATGTGTTTCAACAATCTTTCTGGTTTTATTTTCCAATTAATTGATTTTTGAGCTTGTCCACATACTTCATATAAATCTCCTATTCTTGCCCCAGGTAAATCTTCTTTTGAATATTTACAATGGAACAAATCTATATTAATTATCTCATTATCGGTTTTTATAGCTATAATATCTGATATTTCTCCAGAACCATCGTCATCGAAAATCAAATCATACCCATTAGACTTAATAGTATCAATTACCTTATATTGAATTGTATCATTTTCTTTTTCAATTCCTTGGGATTCTTTTCTAATATCTATTTTATCCCAATTATATACAATAATATCTTCTTTGTTAAATTTAGGAATTCCTTTTGTAGTTGCTTCTAGATAATATGTATTCTCTAG
>JAAVYV010000079.1 GCA_022791325.1 Clostridia bacterium | reverse complement strand
GTAAGCGCTTAATATTTCTACGGCGTGACAACGCTATATTTTTTCCTCATAATAGTAGCCAGGAAATGCAAACATCTTGCTCAATTGCGAGAAGCAGGCATTTTACTATATTATGGAGGAGAGACAATGCGAGCAAAAGCTGTCACCGCTGACGAACAGTACCGCCTGATCATGGAATGCAGGGCCAGCGGCATGACCGATTACCAATGGTGCATGGCACACAACATTAAGCCTGGTACATTCTATAACTGGGTAAAGCGCCTGCGGCAGCGCGGGAACATGGATATACCTGCCCCTGCCAGTAACAAAGAGCCTGCCAGACAGGACATCGTGGAGATACATTTAAGGAAGCCTTCTGCTGTTCCGGCATCTGGAATGCTGTCTGATGCATTCACCGGCACATCCCCGATTTCCAGCCAGCCCTCGGTGCTGGAGCTGGCCATGGCAGGCGCAGTACTCCGGATCCCGCAGGGAACTGACCCTGCCCTTCTGGAGCAGGTACTTTTTATACTGAAAGGGCTGCCATGTTAGGCGACATTACAGCTGCGGATGAAATCTATATCGTCTGCGGCTATACCGACATGAGGCGCTCGATCGATGGCCTCTGTGCCATTGTCCAGGACAGGCTCCGCATGGATCCCAGGCGGAGGGCATTATATCTGTTTTGTGGGAAACGGTGTGACAGGATCAAATGCTTATTATGGGAAAACGATGGGTTCCTGCTTCTTTACAAACGGATGGAAGCCCAGGGCCGTTTCCGATGGCCGAGAAACTCTGATGAGGTGAAAATCCTTACCTGGCAGCAGTTTGACTGGCTCATGTCTGGCCTGGAGATTGAACAGCCCAAAGCTTTCCGGGTTCCTGAAAATACAGGCGGGCCCCCATCTGCATAAGCAGCTGTATGTGTTTCCGGCATGCCGCCAAAACACCTGAAGATCCTGCATTTCAGCTTCCAACCCAACACTTTTTGTGATATAATAAGGGTATCCGGAAAGGGGGCAGGGACAGATGGCAAAAAGCGTAAAGGACTCAAGGATTATGGAGCAGAAGGACACAATCAGCCAACTGAATATGGTAATCAGCAGCCAGAATGAGCTGATCACTTCCCTGCGCAGTACCGTGGAGGAATGTAATGCCACGATCTCCGGCCTGCGTGAGCAGGTGGAATACCTGACCCGGAAGCTGTTTGGCACTTCCAGTGAGAAATCCAAAACGGTTGCCGGGCAGCTGAACCTGTTTGATGAAGCCGAACAGGAGGCACAGCTGCCAGAGGAAGAAGCTTCCGCAGAAACTGTTATGAAAGAACACACCCGCAGTGCCAGGCGTACAAATAATGAAACATTCAAAGGTGTCCCGTCCAGGGACGAAGTGATTCCGCTTTCCGACGAACAGAGACGCTGTGCAGACTGCGGCTCTGAAATGGAAGTTATCGGGAAGGAATTCGTCCGCCAGGAATTCCGGTTTACACCGGCAAAAGGCGAGGTTGTCAATATTTACCGTGAAACAGCAAAGTGCCCCAGATGTTCCACGCTGTCTGCCATGGCCCGGAATATCCGGTTTGTGAAGGCAAACGTACCCGAGGCACTGATCCCGCACAGTTACGCATCTGCCTCTGCGGCCGCATGGGCCATGTACCAGAAGTACGCGAATTCCATGCCGCTGTACCGGCAGGAACAGGACTGGAAGCAGATGGGCGTCCCCTTTTCCAGGGCAACGCTGGCCAACTGGATCATTTATTGCGCCATGAATTACTTAAGCCCCCTGTATGATTATTTTCACCGGGAGCTCCTGAAACGCCAGTTCCTTATGGCGGATGAAACAAGAGTCCAGGTCCTGAAGGAGCCGGAGAGGAAAGCAGAAACAGACTCCTTTATGTGGCTCTTCCGCAGCGGGGAAGACGGGCTGCCCGTAATTATCCTTTATAAATACACGGAGACCAGGGCAAAATTCAATGCTGTGGAATTCCTGGGAGAGTTCAGGGGATACCTTGAAACAGACTGCTACCAGGGATATGACAGCCTGCCGGGCATCATACGCTGCTGTTGCTGGGCGCATCTGCGGAGGTACTTTGTAGAGGCAGTCCCCAAAGGGAAGGAACTGGATTACAGCAACCCGGCGGCCCAGGCTGTCCAGTACTGCAACAAACTGTTCGAGTATGAACGGCAGTCGCGGGAGAAAGGACACACCTTTGACCAGAGGAAGGAATACCGCCTCCAGAAAGAAAAGCCAGTGCTGGATGCTTTCTGGACATGGGTCTCATCGCAGGCACCCAAAAAGGGAACCCGCTTTGAGAAGGCGGTGAACTATGCCCAGAACCATAAGGAGCAGTTCATGACATACCTGGAAGATGGCAGGTGCAGTTTTTCCAACAACCTTTCCGAAAATTCGATCCGTCCGTTTACGGTGGGACGCAAAAACTGGCTGTTCAGTGACACCCCTAAAGGGGCTGAGGCCAGCGCAACCGTATACACTATGGTTGAGATGGCCAGGGCACATGGCCTGAATATCTATAAATATCTGAAATACTTGCTGGAGCGTCTGCCCAGTACAAAAATGACTGACAGTGCCCTGTCGAAGCTGGCACCCTGGGATCAGGATGTCATCGCCAGTTGCTCCGGTGCAATGTAGAAACAGCGCTTGCGTCCGACAAATAAAGTAGAGTAAAACGCTAGCAGTTCTTGTTACCATTATACAGGAACTGCTAGATTTTTGATATCCGCTATTTTATTAAGCGGTTAC
>JAAVYV010000005.1 GCA_022791325.1 Clostridia bacterium | reverse complement strand
GCGATTGCTAATCGCCCCTACATTAAATTTTAGTTTTATACTTTTAATTGTTGTATTTCAGCTTTTTCTTATTTTCTGCTATTTCTCGGGTCGCCGAAGGCGGCGACCCCTACAACGAAAAATTTGATTTTTCCTATACAATAAAAAAGCATGGTGCCCTGTGCCCCTACGGTGCAAAATTAAATTTATTTTTTTCTTTACCTTTTTAATTTTTTTATGAATGATTTGTCTATTTCGTTAAATAATTCTGGTACTTCTATATTTTTTTCTCTTCTTAATTTATATATTAAGCTAGAGCATACGAAACCGAATATTCCAGATGCTATTACGTTTGGGTCTGCTTCTATTATTTCTCCTTTTTTTATTCCGTCTTCTACTATTTCTTGTATCATTTGAATGTATTCGAATACATAGTCTCTACACATTTTGCTTCTTGTTCCTGTTCCCCATATTTCACTTAATATTATTGTCATAAAACTTTCGTATTTTACTAATACTTTTAGTTCTATTAATACTACTGCTCTTATTTTATCTATACTATTTGTTAGTTTGTCTGTTTTTATTGCTATACTATTTTTTAGTAGTTTTACTCCTTCTTCTACTAGAAATTTGAATATTTCTTCTTTACTTGAAAAGTGATAATATAGTGTACCTTTTGCTACACCTACTGTTGCTGTTATTTCTTCAATACTGGTTGCATCATAACCTTTCTCGGCAAAAAGCTTCATTGATGCTTCAAATATTTTTCTTTTTGTTTTATTCATTTCTTACCTCTTTTTTTATAATCTTTTATAATTATATAATGTTATTGGCGTATTTGCAAGTATTTTTTTGATTTGACTGGTTGGTTTAGTAACTATTTAGTAGTTAGTAAAAAAAGGAAAGATTTGAACGCGTCCCAAATCTTTCCTTTTTTTACAGCTCCTTCATTGTTTTTTATCTTCTAGCTTTTCCATCTAATGTATCTAAATTATCTAATGCTTTTCCTGTTCCTAGTGCTACACATGATACTGCGTCTTCGGCTATCATTACATTTATTCCTGTTTTTTCTTGTAATAGCTTATCTAGTCCATCTACTAAACAGCCTCCGCCTGTCATGTATATTCCTCTGTCGCTTATGTCTGCTGCTAGCTCTGGTGGTGTTTTTTCTAGTACTGAGTGTACTGCGTCTACTATCATCATTGCTGGTTCTATTAATGCTTCTAACATTTCACTTGAGTGTATTGTTATTGTTTTTGGAAGTCCTGTTATTAAGTCTCTTCCTCTTATTTCCATTTCTGTGTCTTGAATTTTTGGGTATACACATCCTACATTTATTTTTAGGTCTTCTGCTGTTCTTTCTCCTATCATTACATTGTGTCTTCTTTTTATATATTTTACTATATATTCATCAAATTTATCCCCTGCTACTTTTAATGATGTATTTACTACACTTCCTCCTAATGATATAACTGCTATATCTGTTGTTCCTCCACCTATGTCTACTACCATATTTCCACATGGCTTTGATATATCTATTCCTGCTCCTATTGCTGCTGCAATTGGTTCTTCTATTAAATATACTTTTCTTGCTCCTGCTTGTGAAGCTGCATCTATTACTGCCTTTTTTTCAACTTCTGTTACTTGTGATGGTATACATATCATTATTCTTGGTGAAAATACAAATTTTCCACATACTTTATTTATGAAATATTTTAGCATTTTTTCGGTAACTGTATAATTTGAAATTACTCCTTCTCTTAATGGTCTTGTTGCTACTATATTCCCTGGGGTTCTTCCGAAGCATTCTTCTTGCTTCTTTTCCTACTGCTACTACACTATTTGTATTATTATCAACTGCTACTACTGATGGCTCACGAAGTACTATTCCTTTTCCTTTTACATATGCTATAACTGTAGCTGTGCCTAAATCTATTCCTATATCTTGTCCAAATTTAAACATAATTTTATATCTTCCTTTCGGGTTTATTTCTTTTTTATTACAGAACTGTTACGATTATATTACATGTACAAAAAAATATCAATCTTTTTTTAAAAAAAGTTATTATTTTTTATACTAGAGGCTAAAATTCACAACTAAATATATTTTTAAGATGTAGGGGCGATTAGTAATCGCCCGAGGCTCCAACGGCTTTGCTATATTTCTAATTTAACCTAGTAACTTCTTTGAAGGGCCATAGAAGTTTATTCTCTGAGGTCTGCGGGCGATTGTACTAAAGCATAACTTAGCTGTAACTCTTCTTCGCTTTGCTACGCATAAGTTATCTGTAACTCACTTCGTTCAAACAGCTAACTTAACTAACGTTCGAACAGCTAAGAAAATAATCGCCCCTACATCGTTTTTTGTTTATTTTAATATTTCACCTCTGAATAGTTACTACATATTCAAAAAAATTTATTTATATTGTAGACTTTTCCATAAATTTGTGATATCTTATACGCATATTTAATTTGATACTCTCTTTTTTGAGTATATGTAGTAACTGTTAATTAACAATTATGAAGGAGGAATACAAATGTCAGAAAACAAAAAGATTGAAAGAGTAAAGCTAGATTATAGGCCTGCTGTAGTTTCTAGCCCACCAGTACGTGAAATTGAAGTTCCATCTAGTGAATTAGAAAAGTTAAATCAATCTATTAAGGAAAAAGTTTCTCAAAATAGAGATTTAGCTAATAGAGCACGCGAAAACATGGACGACTTTATTGTTCGTTAAATACTTATTTTTTATTTATATTAAAAGATGGCGTTTTATTTTACACCATCTTTTAGTTTTAATATCGCTTTTTTAATTATGAATGTTTTTATACCACTTTGCGAATTCTTCCATTGAATCTATAGATTCATATTTTTCTCTGTTTGTTCTCTCTTCTTCGGTCATTTGTGCTAGTGTTTTTTCATATCCTGATGGTATGAATATATACCATAAATCTGACCATTTCTTCTCTACATTATTTCCTAATATTTCATTTGATATTTTCCCTTCGTGTCTTCCCATAAATTGATGTATTTCTTTTCCATCATAATATGATAAACATTCTGTAAATCTGCATTTTCTGTTTTCTTTTCCTTCCATTAGTTTTATTATTCCTTCAATTCCTATTGTATCTAATGTAAAGTTTACAAATGCTCGTGGAAAGCCTTTTAATTCATCTATCCAGAAGCCACAGTCAAGTGATATACATGGTTTATGTACTAGTTTGTATGCTTCTTCTACTTTGTATTTTGAAATATATTTTATATCATCACTTCGTGGCTCTTCTAGTTCATATTCATATGTTTTAAAATTTACTTCTTTTAAGTGCTTTTTTGCAGATTCTATTTTCCCTTTATTATGTGTTACAAATATAACTTCTTTCATTTTTGTTCTCTCCTTTTAGTATACTATATCATATATTTATGAAGTATGTATGTCACAATTTCTTTTTTATTATTGCCTTATCGTCATAATTTTCTTCTAATACTATATAATTTAAAATATTTTGTAATTTGAATAACCTTATTTCTTTTCGTAATTCACAAAATGCTGCTACATACCATTTATCTATATAACAAAAGAGTTCTGCTGGGTGTATTATTCTTTTTGTTATTCCTGAATTGATTGATTTATATTCTATTTCTACTTTATTTCTATTTTTTATAGCTTTTTTCATAGTTATATACATTTCTTCTTTTACTATATCTTCTAGTTTTAGGAAATTGTTTTCTTTATCTATTTGATATCCACCATATTTTCCTGTAATTGAATTAATATATATTCCTGCTTGCTCTAGTTCTTGCTTGTACTTTCTTATCATCCTTTCAGATACTTCTAGTTTTTGTGCTAAGCTTTGTATACTATGTATTTTTTCATCTTTTAGTATTTGTACCATATTTAACATATTAGCTATTTTACTCATTTTGTATCCTCGCTATTTTTTTTATAATATTATCATACCATTAGAAAAAAGCCAAGATGGACGAAGAAAATTGACTACAAAAAATTTTGTAGTCAATTTTCTCTGTCCATCTTTGCTTTTTTCTCCGCCCCCATTGGCTTTTTTACTTAAACTGCTCTATTATCTTTCTGTATGTATTTTCCATTTTCCATACATCTTTCACTTCTACCTGCAGTTTCTGGATTTCAATCCATTTTAAGCCATTATTCTCGTCTGGCTTAGTTATAAGTTCTTCTCTCTCATCTGCTTCGCCTACAAATGCTACATCTAAGTGTACATGTGATGAAACGTATTTGCCATTTTTAATATGCCCTCCTATTGGAATGCTTGTTAAGCCTGCAACATTTTCATTATTTATTAAATAATAATTTTTTATGCTTGCCTCTTCTTGTACCTCTCGAAGTGCAACAGATTTTAAATCAGCAATACCATCTGCATGACCTCCAAGCCATGACCATGATCTATCTATCAGATGGTAGCACATGAGCACTTTCGTGTGGTCTTTATTAAAGATGAATACAGATGTAGTAAAATGCCCTGATAAGCATTGCCTTACAAGAGCTTTCTCTCCAAACTGCTCTATATACCAAAGCATTTGCTCCTTATCCCGTGCTTCTTGTTCGTTGTACGGTTTATAGCTTTCTATCATTTCCTTTAATTTTTCCATAGGTACCTCCTTATGGCTTTGCCATTTAGAAAAATAAATTTTATTATTTTTCTTATTTACAATTAGTTACTTAAGCATTTTACTATATTTTACATAAAATGTCAACTTTTTTATTTCTAATAATATAGTTTCCAAGTTTACTAAAATATCCATACATGAATTAGATAATGCCCTAATGTATCAATTTACCTTTTCTTTCCAATATACATGGCATGTCCGCAGGTTTCAATTATTTCTTTTTGATTAGCAGTTTCTTGAATTAGCTCTATAATTGTTTTAAACATTTCTTTATCTTTAATATTATACAACTTTTCTTCTTTTTCATATCCAAATCCTCTTATAGATAAAATCTCTTCTTTTTCAAAATTATTATTTTTAAATAATTTAACTATTTCCTCTGATTTTATATTAAATATGGTATAAAACTTGCAAATACTAATCCTCCCTTTCTTAGAACTCTATTTATTTCCTTAATACTCTTTTGTCTTTCTTCAATTGTAAGTAAATGATATAAAGGGCCAAACAATAAAACAGCATCAAATTGCTCATTTTCATATATACTTAAATCTATTGCATTTACAATATCACATGATTTTACTTTTTCTATATTTTCTTTTTCAATTTGTTCTTTAGCTTGATCTATTAGTTTTTCTGATAAATCTGCTAAATACATTTCATAACCTTTTTTAGCAAGTGGAATTGTATATGCTCCTGCTGCCCCACCTAAGTCTAATATTTTTGCTTTAGATGGTAAATACTTTGGATCTATGTCAAGTTTTTGGACACTTTTTTTGAGAATTTTTTTATATTTTTGTTAGTGTCTTGTTATACTAACATATTTTTTGATTTTCTAGTTCATATGGTATTTTATAACCTATAGATGAATGTATTCTTCTGCG
>JAAVYV010000095.1 GCA_022791325.1 Clostridia bacterium | reverse complement strand
ATATTGTAAAATATAATATCACATAATAAGCAAAAATAACATTTTCTAATTATTGTTTATTAAAATTCAATTATATTGTTTTTAGGAATTTTATAAGCCCTAACAATTTTTATGGATTTTATAAGATTTTTTCTTAAAAGTTTATAAGCAAGAGTTGAACCTATATTTCCTAACATTTCTTTCATTTGTGTAAAATTTACTACATCTGGGTAGCTTGAAAACATAGAATTATAATTTGTATTGTCCATATCTACACCTCATTTCTATAAGTTTTAAAACAATATATATACTGTTATTAAGTTCGAACTAATGAAAGTATAATATGGAATATACTAAAAAACAATTCCCTTTTTTTTCCCTTTTTTCTATGATCTTTTAGAAATATTCTAACTACTATAATAGTCTAATAAGTGGTTTATGGCGAAAAAAGTTGTAAAAAGTAAGAAATCATAGTATAATAACAACAAATAAAATTATGGGGGAAATAAAATGAGATTTACTAAATATCAAATTAATGAAATTGAATTTGGAGATAACACAGCTAAAGTATTAGAAAAAATAAAAGTAGAAGAAACTTTTCATAAGTTGAATAAATCAGGTATTGAAGAAGATCAAATTGGAAGGTTTGCAATTGCAAATTGTACTTACGATGGTAATATAATTATAGGAAAATTAAGCCAATCATACAATATAGACTTAATAAAATTTAATGGAACTTCAAAAGAAGAAATTCCTATCAAAGAAGATTCAGCAAATGATAATAGAACGTATTTTTTTATAAACTGTTCAAAAGCTCAAATATATATTCAAAATAGAAGATATTCTCCTGAAGAATTAAATCCTAATTTAGCTATAAAGAGAATTGAAACTATATTAAATAAATATATATCTAAAAATTATAATGAAATAGTTTTACAAAAAGCTGACGTAAATTATGATATAAAAGAAATGGAAAATTATTTTAGAGAAAGCTTTGTAAAATCAGTTGAATTTCATAACGTAGCTGATTTTAAATTAGAAAAAGGAACGAAACTACATAATCCAAGAGAGGATTTGGATAATGCAGCTGTAGAGAGTTGGAATCAATATTCGAGTGGAACAGTAGATAATATTAAAATAACTGCAAAAAAAGATAAAAGCATAGCTAAAAATCCTATTGCTAATATTGGTATAAAACTAGCAGAACAATACAGTGAAGATTATGATAAAATATTAAAGGGAATTACAGTTATGGAAGATGGACAAGATTATACTGTTAAACCAAAAGGAAACGAATACTTAGTGGTACCAGTTAATGATAATAAAAACTCTAATTATACAGAAATATTTAAAAAAATTTTAAATTATATATCAAAAAAGAAGTTGTAGGTAAAAATTATGAATATAAAATTTGAGGAATTAATTGATAAGCCAGAAATTATAGAAATAACTAAATCCCAATGTAATTTAAGAATAGAATATGAACAATTTAAAAATAGTATTGACTTTTTTATTAAATATTTTGGGAATGAATCTAAATGTATTTTTTCAGAAAAAAGTG
Organism: Clostridia bacterium; assembly: GCA_022791325.1. Classification (GTDB taxonomy): domain Bacteria; phylum Bacillota; class Clostridia; order TANB77; family CAG-508; genus UMGS1663. The sequence goes on along the minus strand of JAAVYV010000095.1, from coordinate 440 downwards.
CATATGTTGTATTTAAAATGCATACTAATATTTTGATAATTATACATAAAGAAAATGGATATAATAAAGAGGAACTTTGTTTTGAAAATCTTAATATGCAGGTTATAGGAACAAATAAAAGGAAATTACTAAGCTTTTTCAAAAGATTATATATAGATATAATTGATAACAAAATTATAATAATATTTTTCCTTCTATTATTAATAGTAATATTTAAAATAATTAATAATAGCACCGAGAATTTAAAAAATCTGAATGATGCAATAATTAATGTTATAAGTATATTTATAGGTACGCTTTTTGTATTTATTACATTGTTTTATGAAGATGAAAATAAAATTGATTCAATGATAGAGATGGAAAAATTTGAGATAAATTCTGAAAATGATAAATATGTTTTCAATATTTCATTGATATCATTAGTATGTGTACTAATATCT
>JAAVYV010000065.1 GCA_022791325.1 Clostridia bacterium | reverse complement strand
GATATTATTTTGACTTCAAAAAAATTTGTATTTTTGAGGTCTTTTTGGCGTGGGATAATTTCCAATTAAAATTTTTTATAAAAAGGCTTGACTTTTAATAGTTAGTCTCCTTTAATAGCATTGAACGTTTTCTCTCATAAAAAACAAGAATAATATTTTCTAAGCTCATTCTTCGCTAAGAAAATCTAATTCTTCCATAACTATCTTCTAAGGAAACTCACCGCTATCGCGGATGACTTTCCTAAGAATATAAAAAAACGCCCACTGCTTAAAATTGCAGGGACGAATATATAAATATCCGCGGTACCACCCAGATTGAAAGTTTTATTCTTTCCACTCTTTAAAAATTATTTTGCTCCAATGTGTTTCAGTTATGTATGTTTTCTAAAAGGGCTTTCAGCCGCTGACCCTTATTCTCTATTAGTAACCTTTACAGCTTTTCATCTTCATCACTAAATAATTTTTGTAATAATCATCTTAAATTATTATTGTCACTATTATCAGAATTCTCCATAGTAATCACCTTCCTTTAATATGTTTTGATTATAGCATTTATTTTTAATTGTGTCAATTAGTTTTATGTAACTTTATATTTTATTATATTTTAAATGTCAAATGGGACGGGGGATATTGACACTCTTTATTTTTTAAAGATGTGTCAATATCCCCCGTCCCATTTGACACACTTTTTTACAGCCCCTTATTATCTATCATATTAATTTTTATAATCGACTAATCACTTAGTTTAACAACAACTGTATTATTTATAATTTTTATACTATCTCTTTCTGGGTAATATTTCATATTTTTATATTCTTCTGTTTCGAATATCTCTGAACTTTCGTGTTCATTTACTAATTTTATATTTACACCTTCATATTCATATAGTATTTTTCTCCAACTATCCATACTTCCCCACCATAATGTTGACTTATTTGCTATAAAGCCCCATGATCTATCATATATCTTTCTTGCTTCAGTGTCTGTATTTGCTCTATTTAAGTATTCATTATTTTCTAAACCACCTAAAAATAATACTGGCATTTGACTATTATAGCCTTCTAGCTCTTCTATTCTTGTTACTATTCTTGAAACTGCTGCCCCAGTTTGATTCTGCATTGCTTTCATTGCAACATATGAAGCATTGTCTTGCCAAGTATAATTCCAAATAACAAGTATACTAGAAAATACCATAATATATGTAATATTTCTAACAAACTTAGTTTTTGGGAGCATTTCTAATAATTTAAAGAATATTGGAAATATGTATATCATTGAACATGCCATAAGTATATGTATGTCTACATCTGGAACTGTTATTTCTATTATTCCAAAACATATTGGAGCTATTAATATAAAAATTAATGCTAATATCATATTTGTATTTTTTTTATATATTCTATTTTCTATTATAATATAGATTGTTGAAATTACTGCTATTGTAAATATAACAATATATAGTATATTTGTTTTCCATATTGTATTTGGTATAATTTCATCATTAAAATAATAATTAAAGAAACTTTTATATGCTTGTGGAAGTAAGTTAGGTAATTGTAATAAAGTTCCTAAACCTATTGAATCTGCGCCACTATATGAGCTTGCATGTAAATGTCTTATTAGCAATACCGCATGTGCTATTAAGTAAAACACTATTACTCCTATTATTCCCATTACTATATATTTAAATAGAGTAATAAATATTTGCTTTTTGTCTTTATTGTTTAATACATCTATTAATAATGTAGCAACACATAAGACCATAGTTACTGATAAATATGTTTGATACATTCCCATAGCTAAAGCTAACAGCAAACCACTTATAATTACTAACCAATTTTTATTTTCATATTTTCTTATTATATATACTGCTAGGGTTGCAAAAAGTAATCCTAGTAAATATGCATCTGAGCAATAAAAAAATGTTAATGTTGACGATATATTTGGAGCTACTGCAAATACAACTGCTGTAATATATTTAAAATATTTATTTTTAATATTAAATATATCTAACACCACATTTACTGTTATTCCCAATAATATACTACTTAATAAAGTTGCTAATATTGGTGATACAACATTTCCTTTAATAATTTGAACAAAGAAAAGTCCAAATCTTAATAACATTGTTTCCCATATATCTGCCTGATGGTACATACTATTTAATAATGTATCTGGACCTGTTACAGAAGTTGCATATAATGCAAAGTGTACAATCATTGAAGTTATTACTGTTACAAGTAAAATTCTCATTTTTTCTTTATTATAATATTTCTTTAAAAGTTCCATTTTATTTATTTCTCCTTTATATTATGCTATTTTAGATACACAACAAAAAATTTCGTTACTATTCTAAAACTCTGCTCCCAATAAGTAATATATTTTATTTTCCTTTAAAAATATATTAACAATTATATTTAAGATTATATAAGAGTAAGTTAATAAAGTCAACTAATGCTACTTGCTTTTTACATAAATTTATTATATAATGTTTTCGATACTATAATAACTTTAAGTTCTCTAAATCAAATGATAGGAGGAAATATTTATGATTTTTTCAAGTAATCAAATTTTTGAAGTATCTGGTAACTTATCACTCTCAGGAGAATTAGAAACTGCACTCGAATTTGCATTAAAGTATTCTGGTAATGACAAAAACATGTTGCAGTCAGAAATTGATAGGGGTTGTAAATTAGTATATCAAATTACGGAAAATGGTAAATATTGCATTGGTTGGGGATTTGAAAATGTTCCTTCTGGTTGGATAGAATATCCGTTCAAATTTACTATAGAAAAAGTTAGTAAAATTATTATGAAACATCTTGAGAAATTTCCAATAAAAACTAATAGTATTTGGGTTGGTGGCTCATACGATAAAGGTTTTCTTATGAAATGTAATGTATCTGGTAGTGAAGTAGAAAATCCTTTTTATTGTATTGTATCCTTCGAGCCTTATACTTGCTTTTATGCAAAATAATAAGAGAATAATTGAAAAGAGAAGAATTTCGGTTCTTCTCTTTTTAATTATTCTAATCTAATATTGCCTTTATACGTCTTACTCCTGCTGAGCTTGCTTCTTCTTTTTTGATTTTAAAGTGACCTAGCTCTTTTGTATTTTGTACGTGTGGGCCTCCACATAGTTCTTTTGATACATTTCCTATAGTATATACAGTTACTACATCTGGATATTTTTCTATGAACATGCACTCTGCTCCTGAGTCTATTGCTTCTTGTTTGCTCATTTCTTCTACTGTTACTGGTATTTCTTGTTTTATCCATTCATTTACTAGGTCTTCTACTTTTTGTTTTTCTTCGTCTGTTAATTTATGGTCACAGTTGAAGTCAAATCTCATTCTTTCTACTGTTATGTTTGAACCTCTTTGATGTACATCTTTACTTATTATTTGTTTTAGTGCTGCATTTAAAAGGTGTGTTGCTGTATGATATTTTGTTTCTACTTCGCCATCTCCTGCGAGACCTCCTTTAAACCTTTGCTCTGAACCTGCTCTTGATTTTTCTTGGTGTTCTTTAAATTTTTGTTCGAAACCAACTTTATCTACTGTTATTTCTTTTTCTTCTGCTAGTTCTACTGTTAGCTCTAGTGGGAAACCGTATGTGTCATATAGTTTGAATGCTAAATCTTTGTTTAATGTAGTTCCTTCTAAATTTGATACTATTTTTTCAAATTCTCTTAAACCTTTTTCTAGAGTTCTGTTAAATTTCTTTAATTCATTTGTTAAAACATCTAATATTACTTCTTTATTTTTTTCTAGTTCATCATAATATTTTGCATATTTTTCTATTATCATTAATGCTAAAGTTCTTTCAAAACCACTTTCTAAATCTATTCCTATTTTTTTAGCGTGGCGTATCATTCTTCTTATTAATCTTCTTAATATATAGCCTTGGTCTGTGTTTGATGGTTTTATTCCTGAGTTATCTCCTGCAATAAATACTGCTGTACGTATATGGTCTGCTATTATTCTTATACTTTTTGCGTTTTCTACATATGTTGTATTTGACATTTCTTCTATTTTCCCTACTACATCTTTCCATATTGATGTTAGGTAGTTGTCATCTACTCCCTCTAGTATTGCTACTGTTCTTTCTACTCCCATTCCTGTATCTACGTTTTTATGTGGAAGTTCTGTTACTGTTCCATCTTGATGTCTTTCATATTGCATAAATACATTGTTCCAAATTTCTACCCATCTTTCATCTTCTGGGTCGTGTTTTGTTGGAACTGGGTCATCACTTCTCCAGTAAAATATTTCTGTATCTGGTCCACATGGTCCTACTTCTCCTGCTATCCAGAAGTTATTGTCTTTATCTAGGTAGCTTATTCTTTCTGCTGGAATTCCTAAACTTTTCCATACATTTGCTGATTCTTCATCTCTTGGAACTTCGTCATTTCCTTCAAATACAGTTACTGCTAGTTTTTCTACTGGTATGTTTAATATTTTTGTTAAAAATTCAAAACTCCAGGTAATAGATTCTTTTTTAAAGTAATCTCCTAGACTCCAGTTTCCTAACATTTCGAAAAATGTGTGGTGTGTTTTATCTCCTATTGATTCTAAGTCATTTGTTCTTATACATTTTTGATAGTCACATAAACGTGTTCCTAGTGGATGTTTTTGCCCCATTAAATATGGTACTAATGGTTGCATTCCTGCTGTATTAAATAGTACACTTGGGTCATTTTCTGGTACTACTGGTGCTGATGGTATTTGAACATGTCCATTTTCTACAAAGAAATTTATATATAAATCTTTTAAATTTGCCTTTTCCATTTTATCTTCCTCCTATTATTTCCTATAACATTATTTGAAATTATATTACATATAGGCTTAAAAATCAAGGTTTCTAGGTAATTATTTCAAAATAGTGATAATGGGACATTTTTTTGTCTACTACCATTTCCTACAATTAATTTTCTACTTACCTAGAATTAAACTTGGAGGTGTAGTAAAAAAACATTACATTGTAACTTAAAAAACAAGAATAAGATTTTCTAAGCTCATTACACGGCATATCATATCTGTAATTCCCTACGGTCAAACAGCTAAGAAATCTTCGCTAAGATTTCTTAGTCGTAGCATTTTTAATTCGTACGAATGAGTTATACTTTAGTAAAATCTAATTCTTCCATAACCATCTTCTAAGGAAACGGAAGCGCTATCGCGGATGACTTTCCTAAGAATATAAAAAAGTTGATAAACTTACTAATTAGTAAATTTATCAACTTTTATCATTTTTATAATTCTTTTACTCTATCTCTAAAATCTTTTGCAACCTTTTCTTCTTGTTCATGGCTTTCCGTTACTCTTGATATTATATCTCTAAATGCTTTACCTATTGAGCGATATTTTTTTACATTATATTTGTTTCCTCTTTCTCCACCGTATACAATATATTTTTTCCATCTTTCTCCATACATATTGCTTCTTCAACATATCCCTCAAAAGAATAGAAAATTGGAATATTATTAAGTTCAAATACTTCTTTCAAAGCTTCTTTCATTATTTCATCGAAAACTTCTTTTTGTAGGTATTTTTCATCTTTTTTTGTCATTGCTATTCTTGAAATAACATCATATGCTGCCACTCCAAATAACTTATATTCTTTTTCCTCATTTCTCTTTGCTCTTTCAGCATCGTATACTACATATCCCTTCTCATTCTGCTCTATACATACTGCTCCTTCTTTATATTCCCCTATACTGTAATAACTATCTGGCATGCCTACACTTTCTAAAACCTTCCGTAAAATATTTGTTATATCATGTTTAGACATATCATTTTTCCTCCTTAATTAAGAATTGTTTTATCAAAAACTTTAATCATTATATATCAGCTTTTCATTTCTATACTGTTTTATATAACTTATTTATGAAAGCTTCTACTACTTTTTCTTCTTGTGCATAGCTTTCTGTTACCTCTGAAATAAGTTTTAAAAGTGCTTTTGATATATTTGGATGGTTACTTACATCGCCTTTATTACCTTTTTCTCCAATATATACAATGTAACTATTATTATTTTTTTCCATACATACTACTTCTTCTGCATATCCTTCTAAGGAATAATATTGTCCTGATATGCCTTCTTCGTCAAATACCTGTTTTAATAATTCTTTAGCTCTAGTATCATAAAATTCCTGTTTAAGTATTTGAAAATCTTTATTATTTTTAGCTATTCTACGAATTATCTCAGTACATGCCTCCAATTCTCTTTTATGTTCTGTACTTCCATATCTTTCAGCTCTTTCCGCATCATATACTACATATACTTTCCCTACTTTTTCAATACATGTAGCTCCCTCTTTATAGCTTCCTATACTATAATAGCTTTCTGGAATACCTACATTTTCAAGAACCTGCCGCAAAATTTTTCTCATACTGATTTTAGCCATGTTTTTTCCTCCGTTTCCATTCTTTTCTCATGTAATTACCTCCTTAATTAAGAATTGGTTTATTATTTACTTTGAATCTTCTTATATTATACATAAAGTTATGTAATATGTCAACTTTATTTTTGGAATTGTTAAACTCTTTGAAATAATTTAAATTAGAGTTTTGTTTTTCCAATTAACTCTAAATTCTCTTCCCTCTCAACTTTCACTGTTTCTATTGTATTTTCTATTTCTTTATATGGTACTTTTACAACCAAATAATTAGTAGTATGACCTTTTATATAGTTTCCTTCTTTTTCTTCAAATAGAACTTTTACTTGTTTCCCTATATATTTCTCATTGTGTCTTTTTTCGTTTTCATCTGATAGTTCTATTAATCTTTTACTTCTTTGCTCTTTTATATTTCCATCTATTTGACCACCGCATTACAGCTGCTTTTGTTCCTTTTCTTTGTGAGTATTTGAATATATGCATTTTGTAGAAATCTATTTCTTTTAGGAAGTTATATGTTTTTTCAAATTCTTCATCTGTTTCTCCTGGAAAACCTACTATTATGTCGGTTGTTAGTGCTACGTTTGGATATGCTTTTTTTAAAAGTTTAGTGCTTTTTCTAAATTCTTCAGTTGTATATCTTCTATTCATTCTCTTTAAAGTTTCATCACATCCGCTTTGAAGTGATAGGTGGAAATGATCGCATATTTTTTCGAGTTTTGTTAGCCTTTCTAAAAATTCTTGAGTTATTATTGTTGGCTCTATTGAACCTAAACGTATTCTTTCTATTCCTTCTACTTCATTTACTTTTTCTAACAAATCAATTAAACCTATATTTTCTTTAAAATCTTTTCCATAAGAAGCTACATGTATTCCTGTTATAACCACTTCCTTTATTCCTTCTTTTGCTATTTGTCTTATTTCTTCTATAACACTCTCTGGTTTTCTACTTCTTACATGACCTCTTGCATATGGAATTATGCAGTAACTGCAAAATCTATCACAGCCATCTTGTACTTTTATAACTGCCCTTGTTTTTTCTGTATACAATGTTGTACCAAAATCTAAAAATTCTTTTTGGTACATTACATCTGTTACTTTTCCATTAGGAAATTTCCCAAAAGTGTCAGATACCCCATTTGGATCTTCCAGTCGTTCGAAGCGAAGCGAGTTACGAATGGAAGATGCAGTGGCTAACGTCCCTAATTGCAATGGGCACTCCATCTCAATATATTCCGCTATCCTATTTTTCTCATTTGTCCCATATATTAAATCTATTTCCGGAATTTTTTCTAGTTCTTCCTTCGCCACTTGTGCATAACAACCACATGCTACCACTATAGCATCTTTATTTATCTCTTTAACTCTTCTTAACATTTGTCTTGATTTTCTATCTGCCATATTTGTTACTGTACACGTGTTTATTATATATATGTCTGCCTTTTCTTCAAAGTTTACTATTTCATATCCTTTTTCCATAAATTGCTCTATCATTGCATTTGTTTCATATTGATTTACCTTGCAACCGTAATGTAAAGAAAGCAACTGTTCTTTTCTTATTATTTTCTCTATTTTCCATATTATTACTACCTTTCAGAGATTTCTATTTTTTCTATTTTTCTAAGCTAATTTTTTCATACTCAATTGTACTTTCAGCCAACCTAGTGTGCAAAATGCTACTTTTTTCATTTTGTTCCTCTCCTTTTATACACTTTTTCTATTTTATCATAGTTTTGTAAATTTTTAAAGGGTAAAATTTGATTTTTATGTCAATTTATGTTATAATTTTATTATACTATAATTTTTTTAAGAAGGAGATTCATTATGACTATTTGTGACTTACGTGACATTTTAACTTCTACAGAATTTGAAGCATTTAATACTTCTTTAGATTCTCTTCTTAAGGAGTACAAGAAAACTTCTACGTTAACTATCGAGCTTTTAAAACCTATTTTAGGCAATCCTCCTCGAATCCCTCAGTCTCCTGATATGGATGCAATGTTGGAAGCTTATGAGGATCGTGCCAAATATGGAAAGAAAGCTAACAGTATTGAAGAGTACTTATCTTGTCAGTTATCTGCTTAAAATTCTAGAACGGGAGCAATGCTCTCGTTCTTTATTTATATTTAGTTATGCACCTCTAAATTACGGCATAAATTATTTATTTAAATTTATAGTGTAATTAAATGAATTCTTACAGATATCTCTTCCCATTAAATATTGCAATGTTAAATTATTATTCTAATTGTGCAAATAATAAAAATTTTTAATTAATTATTCAGAACAAATATAATAAAATAAGCTAAAAACTGATATAGAAGCAATTAATTTTTTTAACTCTTGCGGCGAGCAGGGGGGCATATATATATAACATACAAAATTTACCTATTTTGCTTTATGTTTTATGTAAAGTATACTATAATTATAATAGTAACTTTTTAATTGAACTAGGTTTATAGTTCTTTCACTCAATAGGAGGTTCAATATGGCTAAAACGAATGCAAAAGGATATTTTTGTGATTATCCCTGTGGATTTTCACAGTCCAAGTGTCAACTTTTTTTCTGTGTGGGATGTGCTTCTGCTGGAATGCCCTTAAGTCCAAACACTGAATATCCTGAATACTCTAAGATTTCTTCAAACAGCATCAAAAAAGAAACAGCAAAAAAATAAGATAGGAGGTTATTCTATGGAAGCAATTGCTTATGGACTATTAATTATTTTTTGGTTTCTATATCTTGTTATTCAAATTAAAAATAGATAAGACTATGTTTAAAACCAAATAAAAAATGCACTTTTGAAAAGTGCATTTTTTATTTGGTTTATTTTATAATTACTCTTTAATTTCAGCTACGACACCTGAACCTACTGTTCTACCACCTTCACGGATAGCGAATCTTAGTCCTTTTTCGATAGCGATTGGAGTGATTAATTCGATTTCCATATCTACGTTATCTCCTGGCATAACCATTTCTGTTCCAGCAGGTAATTTGATAACACCTGTAACGTCTGTTGTTCTGAAATAGAATTGTGGTCTATATCCATCGAAGAATGGTGTATGACGTCCACCTTCTTCTTTTGTTAGAACGTATACTTGTGATGTGAATTTTGTATGTGGATGTATTGTTCCTGGTTTTGCTAAAACTTGACCTCTTTCGATGTCTTTTCTATCAACACCTCTTAATAATACACCTATGTTGTCTCCAGCTTCTGCTTGATCTAATAGTTTTCTGAACATTTCAACACCTGTAACAACACTCTTGTTAAGTGGTCTAATACCAACTATTTCAACTTCGTCTTGTACTTTAACAATTCCTCTTTCTACTCTACCTGTAGCAACTGTTCCACGTCCTGTAATTGTGAATACGTCTTCTACTGGCATTAAGAATGGTTGGTCGATTGGTCTTTCTGGTGTTGGGATGTAGCTATCAACTGCTTCCATTAATTCTTTCATGCATGCATATTCTGGTGCATTTGGATCTGTTGCTGTTGATTCTAGAACGTTTAATGAAGATCCTTTTATAATTGGAATTTCGTCTCCTGGGAAACCATATTCGCTTAATAAGTCTCTAACTTCCATTTCTACTAATTCTAATAATTCTGGGTCATCAACCATATCGCATTTATTTAGGTAAACTACGATAAATTTAACACCAACTTGTCTTGCAAGTAAGATGTGCTCTCTTGTTTGAGGCATTGGGCCATCTGCTGCTGAAACAACTAGTATAGCACCATCCATTTGTGCTGCACCTGTAATCATGTTTTTAACGTAGTCAGCGTGTCCTGGGCAGTCAACGTGTGCGTAGTGTCTGTTATCTGTTTCATATTCTACGTGTGCTGTATTGATTGTGATACCTCTTGCTTTTTCTTCTGGTGCACTATCAATTGCATCATATGCTTCGTATTTAGCTTTTCCTAACATTCCTAAGTATTTAGTAATAGCTGCTGTTGTTGTTGTTTTACCATGGTCAACATGTCCGATTGTACCGATGTTAACGTGTGGTTTAGTTCTTTCAAATTTTTCCTTTGCCATTTGAAATTTTCCTCCTTTTTTCTTTTCATTTATTTTTTATTTTTTTAAAATTAATAACTAATTTTATACGCTTGCATTTTATAACAAATTTTAGAAAAATGCAAGTGTTTTTAATTATTTTTCATTTTCGTATTCTCTTTTAGTAACACTTTAAATGTTACTTACTTAAGTCTTTAACTGGTTTATCATAAATGCTAACTGAAATACTACTTTTTATATCAGCACCTACTTGTTCCCAATCTTTTCTTATTTTATCTGCATCTAATGCAGATTTTGTTTTTTCATCTGATAATATATTTGTTCTATATTCAGAAACATCAGCTTTTAAACCTTCAATAAATTTTTTCCTTTGTTCCTTTATACTTTCATACATATTATCACATCCTTATTTTTAAATATTATATTTAACATTAAATATATGCATTGTAGGGGTCGTCGCCTTCGGCGACCCGCTCTTCGAAGGAATTACCCTTAAATTTTCATATTCAATATTTTTGCGAATAAAGGTGGCTTGACGCCACTGGGTCGCCCATGGGTGCGACCCCTACAATCACATTCATATTTATTATCTATAATAAATTAATCTTTCTTAGTTCTTGATGCTACTATTGCTTCAAGTACTGATTTTGGAACTTCTTCGTAATGGCTTGGTTCCATTGCATATGTTCCTCTTCCTTGTGTTCTTGAACGTAAGTCTGTTGCATATCCAAACATTTCTGATAGTGGTATAAATCCACGAATTATTTGGCTTCCGCTACGTGCTTCCATTCCTTCCATTCTTCCACGTCTTGAGTTTATATCTCCTATAACATCTCCCATGTATTCTTCTGGAACTGTTACTTCTACTCTCATTATTGGCTCTAATAGTACTGATTTTGCTTGACGACATCCTTCTTTGAATGCCATTGATCCTGCTATTTTGAATGCCATTTCTGATGAGTCAACTTCGTGGTATGAACCATCTACTAATGTTGCTTTGAAGTCTATAACTGGGTATCCAGCTAGAATTCCTGATTCAGCAGCTTCTCTAATACCTTCTTCTGTTGGTTTTACATATTCTTTTGGTACAGATCCACCAACGATTTGGCTTTCGAATTGTACTCCTGTTCCTGGCTCTAATGGTTCTAATTCAATCCATACATCTCCGTATTGTCCACGTCCACCAGATTGACGAGCAAATTTACCTTGAACTTTTACTTTGTTTCTTATTGTTTCTTTGTAAGAAACTTGTGGTTTACCTACTGTACATTCAACTTTAAATTCTCTCTTT